>NZ_JAHLRC010000009.1:0-83493 GCF_018919545.1 Citrobacter sp. S46_ASV_140 | reverse complement strand
AGCGACACGCCGACGGGGCGACATGACGCCCCTTGTATTGCTGCAATGGCCAGCGGATAAGTGGGGTGATCTACCACTACGCGATCGCCGGGGCCGGTGAGTAAACGCAGGATCAACGCCAGACCGCTGACCGCGCCGTTCACGACCATTATTTCGTCGGGCTGCGTCGGGAGTCCGCGTTCGCAATAATGCCGGGCGATGGATTCACGCAAAACCGACAGTCCCTGCGGTAGATACCCGGAGCTCAGCAGATGCTGCGGCATTGCGAACAGTGCCTGCTGGTAAGCCTGATGAATTTCAGGACCGGCACTCAGCGCTGCCGTGGACAAATCAAGCGCTGTGCCAGTGCTGGTCCGCGTAGGCACATGGCGAATGTGTTCCGGCAGGATCACCCGTGAACCGCTACCATGTCGGCTTTCCAGATATCCCTCCTCACGCAGTTGCGCCATGGCGCTGGCGACGGTGGTTCGGCTGACTTGCAGAACGGCAGCGAGCTCTCGTTCACCGGGCAAGCGGCTATCCAGCGCCAGTCGTCCATCGAGGATCAGCAAACGTAACGCTTCTGCCAACTGTCGCCAGATGGGCGTTCGCGAGGGACTTTCCTGCCAGTGTCCGAGCAGGCGTTGCAAAGACTGGCTTCCGTAACGGCGAGATGACATAGCAGTCCACTTTTTGAAAACTGGACATTAATCATAGTGCCAATTGCGGTGAAGATGAAAGTTATCTGAGAGTAAGAGGGGAAGAACATGCTGCGTCGTTTACTTCAGCTGTTTATCGGGCTGACGCTGTACGGTGTGTCGACGGCGATGTTTGTCCGTGCCGATTTAGGGGCCGATCCGTGGAACGTGTTTCACCTGGGGGTGGCAAATTTACTGTCGATGAATATCGGCGTGGTGATTATTGCCGTGGGTGTGTTGGTGCTTCTGGCGTGGATACCGCTACGCCAGCGCCCAGGGTTTGGCACGTTGAGCAACGTGATTATGATTGGGCTGGCGGCAGATGTCGCGCTGCTGGTGATTCCGGGATTTGAATCCCTGCTGGCGCGCAGCGGGCTGCTGGTGTCAGCGGTGATACTGAATGCGTTAGCAACCGCTCTGTACATTGGTGCCGGTTTTGGCGCGGGCCCGCGTGACGGTCTGATGACAGGAATTCACGCGCGTACCGGCTGGCCAGTACGACGAATTCGAACCGCAATCGAAGTGTCCGTGTTGCTTATCGGTTGGCTGCTGGGGGGAACCGTTGGGTTTGGAACGGTGCTGTATGCACTGGCTATCGGGCCGCTGATTCAAATTTGCCTGCCATGGTTTTGCCATCAGCCGCAGGCGCGTATTCGTATCAGGAATGCGCCTGGGGCACGATCGCCTGCTGGCGACTAAACTTAACCTCGACTGACGCGGCCGGAATCGGCTTGCCGCGCAGTACACTTCGGAGGTTTTTCTCATGAAGTATGTTGATGGCTTTGTGGTTGCCGTACCCGCTGAAAACAAGGAGGCGTACATTGCGATGGCGGCAAAAGCAGCTCCGCTTTTCAAGGAGTTCGGTGCATTGCGCGTGGTGGAGTGCTGGGCAGATGATGTCCCCGACGGCAAACTGACCGATTTTCGCATGGCTGTGAAAGCGCAGGATCATGAGGAAGTTGTATTCAGCTGGATTGAATACCCTTCCAAAGAGGTCCGCGATGCGGCGAATCAGAAGATGATGTCCGATCCCCGTATGAAGGAATTCGGTGAATCTATGCCATTTGATGGCAAGCGAATGATCTACGGTGGATTTGCGCCCATTATGGAAGAGTGATGTGACTGGCTGTGCGGCGTGCCGCCAGCCATCTCACCATCAACAGCCATGCTAAAGCCGTTTTTCTGCCCACAGAATAAATTCTGCTTTCGGCAGCGCTTTACTGTAAAGCCAGCCCTGACCGTACTGCACGCCGTGCTGGCGTAGCCAGGCTTCCTGATTCTCGGTTTCAATACCTTCTGCCACCATCTCCAGCTTCAGCGTTTTCGCGATCTCGATGATATGCGGCGTGACGTTGTTGTACTCCAGCGCATCGACGAACGATTTGTCGATCTTCAGGATATCCACATCCAGATCCTGCAAATAGCTAAGACTTGAATAGCCGGTACCAAAGTCATCAATATAGATCGAATGGCCTGCCTGTCGGTATTTAGCAATAAACGGCGCGCTGTTTTTTGGGTCGGCAAATTCGCGTTCGGTCAGTTCCAGTGCGATTTGTGCAGGCTTAAGTTGCCAGTGGTTCACCTTCTGGCTTAACAGAGCAGGAAGTGTTTCGGAGGTCAGATCGGCTGACTCAAGGTTAATGGATATATGCTGGTGGGGATATTGACGCAACCATTTTCCTAAATCGTCAAATACGCTTTCAATAATCAAACGGGTGAGCGGCTCTGAAAGCCCGGTCTCTTGCGCCAGTGCGACGAAAATCTCAGGCGACAGATAGCTCCCGTCGGCCTGTGGCCAGCGAGCCAGCGCCTCTGCCCCGACCACTTTCCCCGTTTTGAGCGAGATAATCGGTTGGTAGTAGACCTTGATATCCCGATGCTGGATAGCGTCCTGCAACTGGTGATGAGGGGACTGTAAACGGCGCAAAATACGCAGAATAAAGGCTGCGGTGAGTAAGCCGAGAAGGATCCCTGCCGGCAGCCAGATTAGCGCTTGTCGGTGCCAGCTTTTTTGCAAAGGTACAGTGGATGCCCAGGTTACAACCGTAATGCCCAGTTCGGGGAAGGGGCGGGCGTTATAAATACTGCCGTCTTTCTGCAGATGGGTAATCGAATGCTCTAGTTGCACATGTTGTAAAACATCCGGTGGCAGATCGGTGCTACTGGCTACCACCGTGTTACGCGCGGTACCAAGGATAGCGACTTCAATCGGCCATGAGCCAAACGGGATGACATCAATAAAAGAACCGGGATCGATCATCACGACGTAATGCTTGCTACCTAATGCCGCCATAAAACGCTTGATGCCCAAATCGTTTTGCATGGTCAACCATGCGTGGTAGCCATCGGGCGTGATTTTCATTGCTGGAGGAAACGCGGCTGCCCGGCTTCTTTTTTCCAGGGATGAGCATTGTGGAACGTTATCTTTGAGGTACAGCACTTCCTGAATATAGCGATAGCTATATGACAAACGACGCATTTCAAGCAGATGCTCTTCACTACAAGGTTCACCCTGAAAAGCTTCAATATGGCGCAACGCTTTTTTGGCCTGTTCACCTACGCGTTCCGTACGTAATGCGACTCGGGTTGAGAACATATCGAGTTCATCGATAAATTTCGTTTCGACCTGACGATGCGCCAGCCACAGGCTTAAACCTACGGGCGCGAGGATGGAAAGAAACAGCACCCCAGTCACCAGGCTTATCAGATGTCGTGTTATCACAGTGATATCCTTATTAACACAGCGTAGGGAAAGTATATCCGAAAGCCGAAAAAGCTATTCGATTGGCATCATATATTTACGGCCACTTATCATCCCGTTTAACTCTTAATCGCGTAAACCAGGTTGTGATTTATACAAGAGTGGTGTATTTTGATTGTTATGTTATAACGTAGCAAATTGAGGTTGCCATGAAGCCGGATATTCATCCTTTTTACCGTACTGTGGTGTTTCACGATACCAGTGCCAATGAATTTTTTAAGGTCGGCTCGACCATTAAAACGGAACGTGAGATTGAGTTTGAGGGGAAAATGTATCCGTACGTGACCCTGGATATCTCTTCCAAATCGCATCCGTACTATACCGGGAAACAAAAAACCTTTGATAACGAAGGCAGTGCAGCACGTTTCCAGAAACGTTTTGGTCATTTTATTGGCACTAAGCGAGGTTAAGATGCAGGTACTCAATTCACTTCGTAGTGCAAAACAGCGTCATCCTGACTGCCAGATAGTGAAACGCAAAGGGCGTTTGTACGTCATCTGCAAAACGAATCCGCGCTTTAAAGCTGTTCAGGGGCGTAAAAAAAGACGTTAGTTTCTTTACCAACATTTCAGGGATTAAAGTGCGTTTCCTTCATCGGGACGCACTTTTTTTATCTGCGTTGAGATGTCGTTACTGACTGGTCTGGGGGCGGGTTAGCGTAAAGACATCGTAGAACGAGAGTTCTCCCTTACGCGATATCATCTTTTGCAGCTGCGCTTTATGTTCGCTATCGACGGAAGGTGAGTGCAGGATGGTATCGATGAGTGAAGGGGGGACAAAGCGCGTGTTATACCATTCCCCGTTATAGCAAACTCTGAAATCCAGTACGTCGATATCTTCAAAGCGGTATCGCGGCGCAACGTCGAAAAAGAAAAACGCGTTGAGTATGACGAACAGAACCACCAGCAGCCATACTGAATCGACTAACGTTTCTGACTGCAGCATCACCGCCAGCGTGGCAAACCACGCAACATACATGCCGATGAACAAGCCGGGATGTTTGCGAATAAAGCTGATGCTAAAGCGCGGTTTGTTGTCGCGCTTTTCGCGAATATTTAAGTCGTCGATGGTTTCGGTAAGCAGGCGCTGTATTTCTGTCATCTCTTGCCTTTGTGGTGTCTGCGATATTCAGATGCGATCGCCCTATTTTAAAAGGGGATACCTTGTGAAGAAAGTAACAGATTAACCACAATTTATCATAACAGTTACATTTAAGATCACAGCGTTTTAATAATCCTGGCGGGATTGCCCCCAACCACGCAGTTTGCCGGAACGCTTTTCGTGACCACCGCGCCTGAGGCCACAACCACGTTATCACCCAACGTTACGCCAGGGTTTATCACTGCGCGTCCACCTATCCAGACGTTGTTGCCAATAGTCACGGGTTTGCCGAGCTCCATGCCACTGTTTCGCTCGGTGGCATCCAGCGGGTGGGTGGCGGTATAAATATGGACTCCTGGGGCTAACATGCAGTTGTCGCCAATATGGATCGGGCAGACGTCGAGCATAACGCAGTCGAAGTTGGCGTAAAATTCTTTACCGAGATAAATGTTATAGCCGTAATCACAACGAAAAGAGGGTTCAATGTAAGCCCCTTCGCTCTGGCCCAACAGCTCATGCAGGATAGCTTGTCGCGCATTTTTTTCATCGGGAGCGGTGAGATTGTAGCGATGGGTCAGCTGACGAGCGCGTAGTCGGTCGTGGCGCAATGTTTCATCCGCCGGGCGATAAAGTTCACCGGCGATCATTTTTTGCTTTTCATTACTCATTACGAATTTCCTGTGTACTGGAGGTCATTTCAACACAGTAAAACGCAATGCAAACAAGGGGAACGTTCCCGCTTCTTCGCTGTGATCGTAGTCACGTGATTTGATTTAAATAACCATTGTAAATACGAAAATGGTCAGCCAGACAAATGTACCGCTATACCTGACTTAACCCGTGAGCAATTAGCGAATGAATTTCCAAACAGAAGTTGGAATCTTGTCGTAGAGCTTATTCATAGTCAATTCAGCAAGGCGGTGATCTGCTGCTGAGTAAAATACAGCCAGTTCGTTGTCGGACAATTCATATTTATTTTTTTCAATAACGCGCTCAAGTGTGTCAATTGTCTGACAACGTCGCAGGCGCATCAAATAATCAGTTTTAGTTAATGGTTTATCGGACATAAATCTTACCTATGATTGTAATAATTTTTAACAAGACAAACTAACAGGATTAGCCCTGGTGGCATTGACAAAACAGCGAAACAGTCGATTACCTGACTTCCGCCATTTCTGCAGATCCTGCGTATTAATACCATAACTGCTGAACAACATAAAAGTGTCATCCAGGTATTCATCTATCTGCGCGACCAGCTTATTGTCCTCATTGTACTTAATTTTATAATTAAGTGCGAAGGTTGCAATATGCTCTATCAGTTCATTGAGCTGCAAGCTGGTGGCAGAGGTAGGGTCATTAACCCAGCCATGGTTACTTTGTTCAAGGTTTGCAAGACAGTCATGATACAGGGTTTCGCAGAGAAATTTAAGCTGCGCGATATCATGTCTTTTGGGTGAGTATTCATCCATAACGCATCCCCTTCTTCGTGGCTTAAACTAACCGAACACCTTCGGGATGGATACAACAGACTACCTGGAACTTGCCCGCGACTCCTGATGATTTAACTATAATCTAGTCTAAAAAAGATTTCATCGTCATATCACGAAAAATTACAATTATGCAAACTTATGATGTCAGGTCATTTTTACATTTTAACAGATAAATGCGGTTATTCGGAATCGGACAATTTCTTTATTCTTCGGGCAATCATCGAGTTATCTTGATTAGGTTTAGCAACGAAAGGTAACAATCGACAATGTGAACCGCTTACCAGGAATAATCTTAATATTTATTAAAGTAAATAAGAACTCTCAATGTTTTTTTAAGAATAGCCTTTAAGGCTACAGGGATTATATCGCTTATTTACCCTGGAGAAAATAAACGAAATAGCAATAAGTGATTTTTATGATTTTTCCAGAAAAAAGGCCGCTTGCGCGGCCTTATCTTTAGAGATCTATCAATGATGGTCTACTGAGTGGCTATGCTCAAGATCTTCACTTTTGCGGCTAAAGCGGCGGCGTACCACCACAAAGAACACCGGAACAAAGAAGATAGCCAACACGGTTGCCGTCACCATCCCGCCCATTACGCCAGTACCAACGGCGTTCTGCGCGCCGGAGCCTGCGCCGGAGCTGATAACCAGCGGCATTACGCCCAGAATAAAGGCCAGCGATGTCATCAGGATCGGACGTAAACGCATGCGGACCGCATCCAGCGTCGCCTCTATCAGACCTTTACCCTCTTTATCCATCAAGTCTTTGGCGAATTCGACGATAAGTATCGCGTTCTTCGCCGACAACCCAATGGTTGTGAGCAGGCCTACCTGGAAGTAAACGTCGTTGGTCAGGCCGCGGAACGTTGCCGCCAGCAATGCACCGATAACACCTAACGGTACCACCAGCATGACGGAGAACGGAATTGACCAGCTCTCGTACAATGCCGCCAGACACAGGAATACGACAATCAGTGAAATTGCATACAGAGCAGGGGCCTGGTTGCCGGACAGTCGTTCCTGGTAGGACATACCGGTCCAGTCATAGCCGATACCGGATGGCAGTTTGCTGGCCAGTTCCTCCATCATTGCCATGGCTTCACCGGTACTTTTACCCGGTGCGGCCTGGCCTAAGATTTCCATGGAAGGCAGACCGTTATAGCGTTCCAGACGCGGTGAACCATATTCCCAACGTGAGGTAGAGAAGGCGGAGAACGGTACCATCTGTCCATCGCTGCCGCGGACATACCAGTTTCCAATATCTTCCGGCAACATACGGTATTTCGCTTCAGACATGATGTAAACTTTCTTCACACGACCACGGTCGATGAAGTCATTTACGTAGCTTCCGCCCCATGCTGCACCCAGCGTTGTATTAATATCACTAATGGATACACCCAGAGCCTGCGCTTTTTCCTGATCGATATCGATCTTGAACTGCGGCGTATCTTCCAGACCGTTAGGACGTACGCCGACTAACAGATCAGGATGTTTCGCAACTTCACCAAACAGCTGGTTACGCGCCTGAGTCAGCTTCTCATGACCTAAACCTGCCTGGTCAATCAGCTGGAAGTCGAAACCGGTCGCGGTCCCTAACTCCACAATCGCTGGCAGGTTAAAAGCAAAGACCATCGCGTCTTTAATCTGCGAGAATGCGCCCATCGCACGTTGAGTAATTGCCTCAACCTTGTTCTCTTCGCCTGGACGTTCACTCCAGTCTTTCAGAGACACGAATGCGATACCGGTGTTCTGACCACGTCCTGCAAAACCGAAGCCGTTAACGGCAAACACCGATTCAACGTTCGCTTTTTCTTTGGTCAGATAGTAATCCGTCATTTCGTCCAGCACCTTCTGGGTACGCTCTTGCGTTGCACCCGCTGGCAGCTGAGCCATTGACAGGAATACCCCCTGGTCTTCATCCGGCAGGAACGAGCTTGGCAGACGAACAAACAGATAGGCCATACCCACGACGATGATCAGATACAGCGCCAGATAACGACCGGTGCTGCGCAGAATTCCGCCCACGCTGTCGGTGTAATGGTGCGTGCTCTTATCGAACATGCGGTTAAACCAGCCAAAGAAACCTTTTTTGCCTTCTCCGTGATCGCCTTTAGCAACCGGTTTGAGCATGGTCGCACACAGGGCAGGGGTCAGAATCAATGCCACCAGGACTGATAACGCCATCGCCGAAACAATGGTGATGGAGAACTGACGGTAAATTGCACCGGTAGATCCCCCGAAGAAGGCCATCGGAATAAATACCGCTGACAGCACCATAGCGATACCAACCAGTGCGCCCTGAATCTGGCCCATCGATTTACGTGTTGCTTCCTTCGGTGGTAGCCCTTCCTCAGCCATTACACGTTCAACGTTCTCGACCACAACGATGGCGTCATCCACCAACAGGCCGATGGCGAGCACCATCCCGAACATCGTCAGCGTGTTTATCGAGAAGCCGAAAATCGCAAGGACGGCAAACGTACCCAATAGCACCACCGGCACGGCGATAGTCGGAATCAGCGTCGCGCGGAAGTTCTGCAGGAACAGATACATTACCAGGAACACGAGGATGATGGCTTCCGCCAGCGTTTTCACTACTTCGTGAATAGAGATTTTCACGAACGGCGTGGTGTCATACGGGTAAACGATCTTCAGACCTGACGGGAAGAACGGTTCCATCTTCTTCAGTTCATCGCGGATAGCGTTTGCGGTGTCCAGGGCGTTAGCGCCTGTCGCCAGCTTGATACCCAGACCGGATGCCGGTTTACCGTTGAACTTCGCAATGATGTCGTAGTTCTCGCCACCCAGTTCGACTTTCGCTACGTCACGCAGGCGCACCTGGGAACCGTCCTGATTCACTTTCAGCAGAATTTTGCTGAACTCATCGGCGGAGGTTAGACGGGTTTGCGCGATGATCGAAGCGTTAAGCTGCTGGCCTTTCACCGGCGGCGTACCGCCTAACTGACCGGCTGCAACCTGGGCGTTCTGCGCTTTGATGGCGCTGATCACATCAACCGGCGTCAGCTGGAAGTTATTCAGTTTGTTCGGATCCATCCAGATGCGCATCGCGTACTGGGAACCGAACAGCTGAACATCACCCACACCTGAAGTACGGCTGATGGCGTCCTTCATGTTGGCGCCCACGTAGTCGGAAATATCCTCCTGCGTCATGGTGCCGTTGGTGTTGATTACGCCGACAACCATCAGGAAGCTACTGGATGATTTCTCAACGCTCACACCCTGTTGTTGTACTTCCTGCGGTAGAAGCGGCATTGCCAGCTGCAGTTTGTTCTGCACCTGTACCTGCGCGATATCCGCATCAGTACCAGACTGAAAGGTAAGCGTGATCTGCACGGTACCCGTGGAGTCACTGTTTGAGGACATGTACATCAGGTTATCGATACCGTTCATATTCTGTTCGATAACCTGCGTAACAGTATCCTGTACTGTTTTGGCATCAGCGCCAGGGTAGGTCGCGGAGATCGTCACTGCTGGCGGTGCAATAGTCGGATATTGCGCTACCGGCAATTTGAGGATCGCGAGCCCCCCTGCCAACATGATGATAATGGCGATCACCCACGCAAATATTGGGCGATCGATAAAGAAATTAGGCATGTCTTAACGGCTCCTGTTTAAGTTAAGACTTGGACTGTTCAGGCTGGCTACCGCTTGCAGCTTGCTGGTTGTTATCAGCGGTGATTTCCTGCGCTTTTACCTGCGCGCCAGGACGTACTTTTTGCAGCCCAGTGACAATCACGCGGTCGCCCGGTTTAAGTCCATCAGTGACTAACCATTTGTCGCCAATCGCTTGTGCGGCAACAATTTGACGGGTTTCAACTTTGTTGTCTGCACCGATAACCAATGCACTGGCATCGCCACGCGGTGTGCGGGTAACGCCTTGCTGTGGAACCAGTAATGCAGTTGGGTTAGTCCCTTCTTCCAGACGAGCACGGACGAACATACCCGGCAGTAAGGTGTGATCCGGGTTAGGGAAGATTGCGCGTAACGTAATCGACCCGGTGGTTTGATCTACCGTGACATCAGAAAATTCCAGCGTACCGGACTGCGGGAATTTAATGCCGTCATTGGTCACCAGTTCGACTTTCGCTTTACCGTTTTCCTGCTTCAGCGTGCCGTTGGCCAACTCTTGTTTCAGGCGCAGGAAATCGTTGCTTGACTGCGTCACGTCGACATAGATGGGATCCAACTGCTGAACGGTTGCCAGTGCGGTTGCCTGACCGTTTTGCACCAGAGCGCCTTCAGTAACGGATGATTTACCAATGCGGCCGCTGATCGGCGACGTTACTTTGGTATAAGCCAGATTGATGCGTGCAGTTTCTACCGCGGCTTTCGCGGCGACAACGGAGGCGTTCGCCTGCTGTGCGTCTGCCAGTGCACTATCGTAATCCTGTTGACTGATGTACTTAGTACCCAACAGTTTCTGATAACGTTTAACCGTCAGTTGAGCGATATTTGCTGCGGCTTGTGCTTTTGCCAGATCGCCTTTTGCGCTTTCATAAGCGGCCTGGTAAGTAGCAGGATCAATCTGATAGAGAGATACACCCGCTTCGATGTCACCACCTTCCGTGAAATTACGCTTCAGGATAATACCGCTAACCTGAGGACGAACTTCTGCAATGCGATACGCACTGGTGCGACCCGGGAGTTCGGTTGTTATCTGTAGAGGTTCAGTTTTGAGCGTAACAACTCCAACCTCTGGCATCTGCTGGCCCCCTTGTTGGGCCTGTTTGTCGTCACATCCTGTTAGCGCTAAGCTGCCTGAGAGCATCAGAACGACTGCCAGAGGCGTTAACCCTCTGTTTTTGTTCATATGTAAACCTCGAGTGTCCGATTTCAAATTGATCAATGGCTGAAAGCCCATAAACCCATTGCTGCGTTTATATTATCGTCGTGCTATGGTACATACATTCACAAATGTATGTAAATCTAACGCCTGTAAATTCACTGACCTATGGCACGAAAAACCAAACAACAAGCACAGGAAACTCGACAGCACATTCTCGATGTCGCTCTGCGTTTGTTTTCGCAACAAGGGGTATCATCCACCTCGCTTGCGGAGATCGCAGCAGCCGCTGGTGTCACGCGCGGCGCGATCTATTGGCATTTCAAAAACAAATCGGATTTATTCAGTGAAATCTGGGAGCTAGCAAAACCTAACATTGATGAGTTAGAGACTGAGTATCAGGCAAAATTCCCCGACGATCCACTATCAGTATTAAGAGAAATTTTAATTTACGTTCTTGAAGCTACCGTGACAGAAGAACGCCGACGTTTATTGTTGGAAATTATATTCCACAAATGCGAATTTGTCGGGGAAATGGCCTCAGTTCAGCTAGCTCAACGTAGTCTGTGTATTGAAAATTACGACCGTATCGAACAAACATTGCGGCACTGCATGAACGCCAACATGCTGCCGGAAAATCTGAACACGCGTCGCGTGGCGGTGCTGCTGCGTAGTTATGTTACCGGAATTATCGAGAACTGGTTATTTGCCCCTGAATCTTTTGATCTGAAAAAAGAGGCACGGGAATACGTCGCCGTGCTGCTTGAGATGTGTCTTCTCTGCCCAACCTTGCGGGTTAACGTAGCGGAAACCTGTTAACTCTCTGGGTCTGTACCAGGAATTCTCCTGGTCATTTTGCCTCCTGCTATTCTGCCGGTCACAGCCGTGATATTCTTGCCGCTTGACTATTTTCGGTCACTTTTCCGGTTCAGAAACCTTCATTCTCATGACTATGTTGCAGCTCTATAAACGTTCACAGCATCTTATTGCTATTACCATTCTTTTCTTCATTCTTTTGCTATCCTGCCAGTCATCTGCATTTGCGCGGGCGCAACAGAGTGGTGAACTGCCGACGAAAGCGGATATTCAGAGCCAGTTAGACACGCTGAATAAACAAAAAGATCTCTCCGCACAGGATAAGCTGGTTCAACAGGATCTCATCGATACCATTGCCACGCTGGATAAAATCGATCGTGTGAAGGATGAAACCGTACAGCTTCGGCAAAAAGTTGCCCAGGCACCGGAGAAAATGCGTCAGGCGACGGATGCGCTAAATTCGCTTAGTGATGTCGATAATGACGATGAAACGCGAAAAACGCTGAGTACGCTCTCCTTACGACAGCTTGAGTCGCGCGTGTCGCAGGTCTTGGATGACCTGCAAAGCTCGCAAAACGATCTGGCCGCTTACAACAGCCAACTGGTATCGCTGCAGACACAGCCAGAACGCGTACAAAATGCGATGTACACCGCATCGCAACAGATGCAGCAAATCCGCAATCGACTCGATGGCACCACTGTGGGAGAGGCGGCTTTACGCCCCAGCCAGCAGGTGCTGCTGCAGGCGCAGCAAGCGTTGCTGAACGCGCAGATCGACCAGCAGCGTAAGAGCCTCGAAGGGAATACCGTTTTGCAGGATACCCTGCAAAAACAACGCGATTATGTGACGGCGCACAGTAACCGCCTTGAACACCAGCTCCAGCTCCTGCAAGAGGCGGTGAACAGCAAACGACTGACGTTAACCGAAAAGACGGCACAGGAAGCGGTAACACCGGACGAAGCCGAGCGTATTCAGTCCAATCCGTTAGTGAAGCAGGAGCTTGATGTTAACCATCAGCTCAGCCAGCGCCTGATTGCCGCGACTGAAAACGGCAACAGCCTGATGCAGCAAAATATCAAGGTCAAAAACTGGCTTGATCGCGCGATGCAATCCGAACGCAACATTAAAGAGCAGATCGCCGTTCTGAAAGGCAGTCTGCTGCTGTCGCGCATTTTATATCAGCAACAACAAACGCTGCCGTCGGCGGATGAGCTTGCCGATATGACCAACCGGATCGCCGATTTGCGTCTGGAGCAGTTCGAAGTCAACCAGCAGCGCGATACGTTGTTCCAGAATGATGCGTTTGTCGCCAAACTGGAAGAAGGACACAGCAACGACGTTAACCCTGAAGTCCATGATGCCCTGCTGCAGGTCGTGGATATGCGTCGTGAACTGTTGGATCAGCTAAATAAGCAGCTGGGCAACCAGTTGATGATGGCGATTAATCTGCAAATCAACCAGCAGCAGTTAATGAGCGTGTCGAAAAACCTGAAAGAGATCCTCACGCAGCAAATCTTCTGGGTTAACAGTAACCGTCCGATGGACTGGGACTGGATCAAAGCCTTCCCGCAAACCCTAAAAGACCAGTTTAAGTCGATGAAAATCACGGTGAACTGGGAAAAAGCCTGGCCCGCCGTGTTTATTGCGTTCCTGGCAGGGCTGCCGCTGCTGCTTATCGCTGGGTTAATCCGTTGGCGTTTGAAGTGGCTGAAGGATTATCAGGCAACATTAGCCGCCGCGGTGGGGAACCTGCGCAATGACAGTCAGCTTAATACGCCAAAAGCGATTCTGATCGATCTCATCAGAGCCTTGCCGGCGTGTCTGATTATCCTCGCGGTGGGTCTGATTCTGCTGACTATGCAGCTGAATATTAGCGACCTGCTGTGGGCGTTCAGTAAGAAGATGACCATCTTCTGGTTGGTGTTTGGTCTGTGCTGGAAGGTGCTGGAAAAAGATGGTGTGGCGATACGTCATTTTGGCATGCCAGCGAAGCAGACCAGCCACTGGCGTCGCCAGATTGTGCGTATTAGCCTTGCGCTGTTGCCGCTTAACTTCTGGTCGGTCATTGCTGAGCTGTCGCCGCTTAATTTGATGGACGATGTGCTTGGCCAGGTGGTCATTTTCCTCAACCTGCTGCTGATCGCCTTCCTGGTATGGCCAATGTGCCGCGAAAGCTGGCGTGACAAAGAGTCGCATGGTCTGCGTCTGGTCACTATTACCGTGCTGTCTATTATTCCGATTGCATTAATGGTGCTGACGGCGACAGGGTATTTCTACACCACGCTGCGCCTGGCGGGCCGCTGGATTGAAACGGTCTATCTGGTTATCCTCTGGAATCTGCTGTACCAGACGGTGCTGCGAGGGTTGAGCGTAGCGGCTCGCCGTATCGCCTGGCGTCGTGCGTTAGCGCGTCGTCAGAACCTGGTGAAAGAAGGGGCCGAAGGCGCAGAGCCGCAGGAAGAACCGACTATTGCGCTGGAACAGGTTAATCAGCAAACGCTGCGTATAACCATGCTGGTGATGGTTGCCCTGTTTGGTGTTCTGTTCTGGGCCATTTGGTCTGATTTGATCACCGTGTTCAGCTATCTCGACAGCATAACGCTCTGGCATTACAACGGCACCGAAGCGGGTGCGGCAGTGGTGAAAGACGTCACCATGGGCAGCCTGTTGTTTGCGATTATTGCGTCAATGGTCGCGTGGGCGCTGATCCGCAACTTACCCGGCCTGCTGGAAGTGCTGGTGCTCTCGCGACTGAAGATGCGCCAGGGGGCTTCTTATGCGATCACCACGATCCTGAATTACGCCATCATCGCCATTGGTGCGATGACGGTCTTCGGATCGCTCGGCGTTTCGTGGGATAAGCTACAGTGGCTGGCCGCTGCTCTCTCGGTTGGTCTTGGTTTCGGCTTGCAGGAAATTTTCGGTAACTTTGTTTCCGGTCTGATTATTCTGTTTGAACGCCCGGTACGCATCGGCGATACCGTGACCATCGGTACGTTCTCCGGAACGGTCAGCAAGATCCGTATCCGTGCCACCACCATTACTGACTTCGATCGCAAAGAGGTGATCATCCCGAACAAAGCATTCGTGACGGAGCGTTTGATCAACTGGTCGCTCTCCGATACCACCACGCGTCTGGTGATCCGCATTGGCGTGGCCTATGGTTCGGATCTGGACAAAGTGAAGAAGGTGCTGTTGCAGGCGGCGACAGAACACCCGAAAGTGATGCACGATCCGGAGCCTGCAGTGTTCTTTACCGCCTTCGGTGCCAGCACGCTGGATCATGAGCTGCGTTTATACGTGCGTGAATTGCGCGATCGTAGCCACACGGTTGATGAACTTAACCGGGCGGTCGATCGTTTGTGCCGTGAAAATGACATTGATATCGCCTTTAACCAGCTCGAAGTTCACCTGCATAACGCGAAAGGTGACACCGTGACCGAGGTTAAGCGTGACATCATTAAAGGTGACGATCCGACGCCTTCGGTAGGTTAACAGAAATAATCATCAGGCCTGCGAGCTTCGATTCATTCGTAGGCCTGATAAGTGCAACGCCATCAGGTTTTCAGTTACCGCTCTTTTTTAGATAAAGAGAGCAGTTTCTTCTCGTAATCCTGCTTCACAATCTCCAGTGCTTTCAGAACTGTTTCAGGCTCCATCTGATTCTCTTCAAGCAGGACAATCAAATCGACGGCCAGTTTGACTTCATCTGGGGCGTTCTCTAATGACATAAATTCTCCGGGGATTAGCGGGTTAAACGCGCCAGCACGTTATCTATTCTTGCCAGTGCATGACGACAGCGTGCCAGTCGTGCTTCGAATGCCTCTACTTCGCGATGCAGTTTTTGCTGTTCTTCAAAGCCCGTAACCTGTGCCAGGCGTTCTTTACGTTCACGCGTCATTTCAACCAGGCGGCGCTCAAACTCCTGATGTTGAACTCGCTTACGCTGCCAGCGCGCCAGGCCAGGAGAGGCGCTGTCCCACTCCCGGAGCGACCAACTGGCGGTTTCACGTGAAATCGCCTCTAACTGTGAGGCAAGGTGTTCCGTAAGCCAGGTAATTTGTGGTAGTTGTTGCTGTTCAACTGCGCGACGTAGAGCAGTGAGATTATCATCAGCTTCATCCAGACAGGCCTGTAGCAACGTGCTGCGGGTGTGAAACAGATGCCTGTCAAAGCGGGCGCTAAGCGTGGCATGGTGTGCCAGTGGGGCACAACGCTGCCGCAAGCGGTTAAGCTGGTTTTCGAGCGTCTGAAGCAGCATGACGGTTTTCACGACAACACTCCGATGAAAATGAGAACTGTTATGATAAAGTAGCGATTCTCTGTGTTAAGTATTCATATTATGCAACGCATTATTCTAATCATCATAGGCTGGATAGCGGTAGTGTTAGGAACGCTGGGCGTTGTATTGCCTCTGTTGCCGACAACGCCGTTTATCTTGCTGGCCGCCTGGTGTTTTGCTCGCTCGTCGCCGCGTTTTCACGACTGGTTGCTGTACCGTTCGTGGTTCGGCGGGTATCTGCGCCACTGGCAAAAACACCGCGCGATGCCTCCGGGAGCAAAGCCGCGCGCTATTTTGTTGATCCTGGTAACGTTTAGTATTTCACTGTGGCTGGTCAATATGATGTGGGTACGCGGCCTGCTGCTGGTTATTCTCGCCTGTTTACTGATTTTTATGTGGCGGATCCCGGTGATTGATGAAAAACAACAAAAGCAGTAAAGCGCAATAAACGCTGTTGCAATTGTCTCTCACAGCCAGTAAATTCGACCGTTTTCGAGCACAGGCGCAGGTGGTCAAAGGTTAAGCAAATATAACCTTGGCTCTTATACAGACACAAAATCATTCAAGATACGTCGAGGATGAAGTGTATAGTGCGCCGTGAAGTAATACTGTATTAATCAGGCACAAACTTATGACCGCGACTGCACAGCAGCTTGAGTTTCTCAAAAATAGCATCAAAAGCATCCACGATTACCCAAAACCGGGCATTCTTTTTCGTGATGTCACCAGTTTACTGGAAGACCCGAAAGCCTACGCCCTCAGTATTGAATTGCTGGTTGAACGCTACAAAAATGCGGGTATCACTAAAGTGGTTGGTACCGAAGCGCGTGGCTTCCTGTTTGGCGCGCCGGTAGCGTTGGGTCTGGGCGTTGGTTTTGTTCCGGTACGTAAACCCCGTAAGCTTCCGCGTGAAGTTATTGCTGAGAGCTATGAGCTGGAATACGGCACCGATCAACTGGAAATCCACGTTGATGCCATCAAACCTGGCGATAAAGTCCTGGTTGTGGACGACCTGCTGGCAACCGGCGGCACGATTGAAGCGACCGTGAAACTGATCCGCCGTCTGGGTGGTGAAGTGACCGATGCTGCATTTATCATTAACCTGTTTGATCTGGGCGGCGAGCAGCGTCTGGAAAAGCAGGGGCTGACCTGTTATAGCCTGGTTCCATTCCCGGGCCACTAATTTCGGGCTATCTTATCTCGGCAGATTAATACCGAGACACACAACCTCGCCGTCGCTGCGAGGTTGTGTTAGCATTATCTCCCTGTGAATCCACCCTCCAGCCTTTCAGAGCCTGCCAATGAGTTATCAGGTCTTAGCCCGAAAATGGCGCCCACAAACCTTTGCTGACGTCGTCGGCCAGGAACATGTGCTGACGGCACTGGCGAACGGCTTGTCGTTAGGGCGTATTCATCATGCTTATTTGTTTTCCGGCACCCGTGGCGTCGGGAAAACGTCAATCGCCCGTTTGCTGGCGAAGGGATTAAACTGTGAAACCGGCATCACCGCTACGCCGTGCGGCGTGTGTGATAACTGCCGTGAAATCGAGCAGGGGCGCTTTGTCGATCTGATTGAAATCGACGCCGCCTCACGCACCAAAGTCGAAGACACCCGTGACCTGCTGGATAACGTCCAGTACGCGCCAGCGCGCGGTCGCTTTAAGGTCTATTTGATCGACGAAGTGCACATGCTGTCGCGCCACAGTTTTAACGCCTTGCTGAAAACGCTCGAAGAGCCGCCCGCGCACGTTAAGTTCCTGCTGGCGACTACCGATCCGCAGAAGCTGCCGGTGACTATCCTGTCGCGCTGTCTGCAATTCCATCTTAAAGCGTTGGATGTCGAACAGATTCGCCATCAACTTGAGCATATCCTCAAAGAAGAGCATATCGCCCATGAGCCACGTGCGTTGCAACTGCTGGCTCGCGCCGCGGACGGCAGCCTGCGCGATGCGCTGAGCCTGACCGATCAAGCGATCGCCAGCGGCGATGGTCAGGTCTCGACCGACGCGGTCAGCACCATGCTTGGTACGCTGGACGACGACCAGGCGCTTTCGCTGGTTGAAGCGGTTGTGGCTGCGGACGGCGAACGCGTTATGACGCTGGTGAACGATGCCGCCGCGCGCGGTATTGAATGGGAAGCGCTACTGGTTGAGATGTCGGCTCTGCTGCATCGTATTGCCATGGTTCAGCTTTCACCTGCCGCGCTCGGCAGCGATATGGCCGCTATTGAACAGCGTATGCGCGAACTGGCGCGAATCGTCCCGCCAACCGATGTGCAGCTTTACTACCAGACCCTGTTAATCGGGCGCAAAGAACTGCCGTATGCGCCGGACAGGCGAATGGGCGTTGAAATGACGCTGCTACGTGCGCTGGCTTTTCATCCGCGCATGCCGCTCCCGGAACCTGAAGCCCCGCGACACTCGTTTGCCCCGGTCGCACCCACTGCGGTGATGAACCCGACGCAGGTGCCGCAGCAGCCTGCGGCAGCGCAACAGCAACAGAATGTGCCGCTCTCCGATGCTACCAGCCAGGTGCTGGCGGCACGCAGCCAGCTGCAACGCGCTCAGGGAGCAACCAAACCAAAAAAGAGTGAACCGGCAGCCGCTTCCCGCGCGCGGCCGGTGAATAATGCTGCGCTGGAAAGACTGGCTTCGGTGTCGGAACGTGTTCAGGCGCGTCCAGCGGTCTCTGCGCTGGAAAAAGCGCCAGCGAAGAAAGAAGCGTATCGCTGGAAAGCGACCAATCCTGTTGCAGAAGTCAAAGAAGTCGTCGCTACGCCGAAAGCGCTGAAAAAAGCACTTGAGCATGAAAAAACGCCAGAACTGGCGGCAAAGCTGGCGGCTGAGGCCATCGAACGCGACCCGTGGGCCGCACAGGTAAGCCAGCTCTCGCTGCCTAAACTGGTGGAGCAGGTGGCGCTTAATGCCTGGAAAGAAGAGAATGGCAACGTGGTTTGCCTGCACCTGCGTTCCACGCAGCGACACCTTAACTCCAGCGGCGCGCAGCAAAAACTGGCCGAAGCATTGAGTTCCTTAACAGGGTCAACGGTTGAATTGACCATCGTTGAAGATGATAATCCAGCGGTGCGCACGCCGCTGGAGTGGCGTCAGGCCATTTATGAAGAGAAACTCGCGCAGGCGCGTGAGTCGATTATTGCGGATAATAACATTCAGACGCTGCGTCGTTTTTTCGATGCGGACCTGGACGAAGAGAGTATTCGCCCCATTTGATCGTCAGCCCTTACGGTTTGACGGTCGTCATCCCTTAACGTGATTGAGAGAGAAGCCTATGTTTGGTAAAGGCGGTCTGGGTAACCTGATGAAACAGGCCCAGCAGATGCAAGAAAAAATGCAGCAGATGCAGGAAGAAGTCGCCAAGCTGGAAGTGACCGGCGAATCTGGCGCGGGTCTGGTAAAAGTAACCATCAACGGCGCGCATAACTGCCGTCGTGTGGAGATCGATCCAAGCCTGCTGGAAGACGACAAAGAGATGCTGGAAGACTTGGTTGCTGCGGCATTCAACGACGCCGCGCGCCGTATTGAAGAGACGCAGAAAGAGAAGATGGCCTCTGTTTCCTCCGGAATGCAGCTGCCGCCTGGCTTTAAGATGCCGTTCTGATGCAAACCAGCCCGCTGTTAACTCAGCTTATGGAAGCTCTGCGCTGTCTGCCGGGCGTTGGCCCGAAGTCTGCGCAGCGCATGGCGTTCACGCTGCTTCAGCGCGATCGCAGCGGCGGGATGCGTCTGGCGCAGGCGTTAACGAAGGCGATGTCGGAAATCGGCCACTGTGCCGATTGCCGCACATTCACAGAACAGGACGTCTGCAACATCTGCTCGAACCCGCGTCGCCAGGAAAACGGTCAGATTTGCGTGGTGGAGAGTCCGGCGGACATCTACGCCATTGAGCAAACCGGGCAATTTTCTGGACGTTACTTCGTGCTGATGGGACACCTGTCGCCGCTGGACGGTATTGGCCCTGATGATATCGGGCTGGATCGTCTTGAGCAGCGGCTGGCATCTGAGCAAATCAGCGAACTGATCCTGGCGACCAATCCCACGGTCGAAGGAGAGGCGACCGCCAACTATATTGCTGAGCTTTGCATGCAATATGACGTTGAAGCCAGCCGTATCGCCCATGGCGTTCCGGTTGGTGGCGAGCTGGAAATGGTCGATGGCACCACGCTGTCGCACTCTCTGGCAGGACGACACAAGATTAAATTCTGAACAAACGGAGGCCGCGACGGCGGCTTCCGCTTGAAATCCTTCCCGCTTGTCCCCATTTCACCCTCAACCTGTTTTTACCATTGAAGATGGCATTGTTGAGGTAGACCTACATGAAAGGACAAGAAACTCGTGGTTTTCAGTCAGAAGTAAAACAGCTTCTGCACCTGATGATCCATTCTCTGTATTCCAATAAAGAAATCTTCCTGCGTGAGCTTATCTCTAACGCCTCGGATGCGGCAGACAAGCTGCGTTTTCGCGCACTGTCTAACCCGGACCTGTATGAAGGTGACGGTGAGCTGCGTGTGCGTGTTTCCTTCGATAAAGATAAGCGTACGTTGACCATTGCCGATAACGGCGTGGGGATGAACCGCGATGACGTTATCGATCATCTGGGGACCATTGCGAAATCCGGTACTAAATCTTTCCTTGAATCCATGGGATCCGATCAGGCGAAAGACAGCCAGTTGATCGGCCAGTTCGGGGTTGGCTTCTACTCTGCGTTCATCGTGGCGGATAAAGTCACCGTGCGTACCCGCGCAGCGGGCGATAAACCGGAAAATGGTGTGTTCTGGGAATCTGCGGGTGAAGGTGAGTACACCGTTGCCGACATCACCAAAGACGATCGCGGCACCGAAATCACGCTGCATCTGCGCGAAGGCGAAGACGAGTTCCTTGATGACTGGCGCGTACGTTCCATCATCAGCAAATATTCCGACCATATCGCGCTGCCGGTAGAGATCGAAAAATCCGAAGAGAAAGACGGCGAGACCGTGGTTTCTTGGGAAAAGATCAACAAGGCGCAGGCGCTGTGGACCCGTAACAAGTCGGAAATCAAAGACGACGAGTACAACGAATTCTACAAACATATCGCGCACGACTTCACTGATCCGCTGACCTGGAGTCATAACCGTGTGGAAGGTAAGCAGGAGTACACCAGCCTGCTGTACATCCCGTCTCAGGCTCCGTGGGATATGTGGAACCGCGATCACAAGCATGGTCTGAAACTGTACGTTCAGCGCGTGTTCATTATGGACGACGCCGAGCAGTTTATGCCGAATTACCTGCGCTTTGTGCGTGGCCTGATAGATTCTAACGATCTGCCGCTGAACGTTTCTCGTGAGATCCTGCAGGACAGCACCGTCACCCGTAACCTGCGTAGCGCGCTGACCAAACGCGTACTGCAGATGCTGGAAAAACTGGCGAAAGACGACGCGGAAAAATACCAGACCTTCTGGAAACAGTTCGGCCTGGTGCTGAAAGAAGGCCCGGCGGAAGACAACGCTAACCAGGAAACGATCGCTAAGCTGATGCGCTTCGCGTCCACGCACACTGACTCCTCCGCACAAACCGTGTCGCTGGAAGACTACGTGTCGCGTATGAAAGAAGGGCAGGAGAAAATCTACTACATCACCGCAGACAGCTATGCGGCGGCGAAGAGCAGCCCGCACCTGGAACTGTTGCGTAAGAAAGGCATCGAAGTGCTGCTGCTTTCTGACCGTATCGATGAGTGGATGATGAACTACCTGACCGAGTTCGACGGTAAGGCATTCCAGTCCGTAGCCAAAGCTGACGAGTCCATCGACAAGCTGGCGGATGACGTTGACGAATCGGCAAAAGAAGCGGAAAAAGCGCTGACGCCGTTCGTTGAGCGCGTGAAAACCCTGCTGGGCGATCGCGTAAAAGAAGTGCGTCTGACTCACCGTCTGACCGACACGCCGGCCATCGTTACCACCGATGCGGACGAAATGAGCACCCAGATGGCGAAACTGTTCGCTGCTGCTGGCCAGGCCGTACCGGAAGTGAAATATATCTTTGAACTCAACCCAGACCACGTGCTGGTCAAACGCACGGCGGATACCCAGGACGAAGCACAGTTCAAAGAGTGGGTTGAACTGCTGCTGGATCAGGCGCTGTTTGCTGAACGCGGCACGCTGGAAGATCCAAACCAGTTCATTCGTCGTATGAACCAGTTGCTGGTGTCCTGATAGCCGTAAGGTAATGCCGGATGATGCTAACGCGTGTCCGGCTTACACCATCTCGTCGATCCCTGGCCGGATACGGTGTTTACACCGCGATCCGGCATTTTCTCTCCTCATTTTTAATTTTCCCACCGTTAACCGTTTCAGCGTCGGGCGTCTTCCTTGAGCCAATTGCGTGATGGTGGTATCGTTTAGCGCTTTTTAAAAAATATCGACAACCTTTAAGGGGATTTTCGTAATGCGTATCATTCTGCTTGGCGCTCCGGGCGCGGGTAAAGGAACTCAGGCTCAGTTCATCATGGAGAAGTATGGTATTCCGCAAATCTCCACCGGTGATATGCTGCGTGCTGCCGTGAAATCTGGCTCCGAGCTGGGCAAACAAGCGAAAGACATCATGGACGCCGGTAAGCTGGTGACTGATGAGCTGGTGATCGCGCTGGTAAAAGAGCGTATTGCTCAGGAAGACTGCCGTAATGGTTTCCTGCTTGATGGCTTCCCGCGTACTATTCCGCAGGCTGATGCCATGAAAGAAGCAGGCATCAACGTGGACTACGTTCTTGAATTCGACGTTCCGGACGAGCTGATCGTTGACCGTATCGTGGGTCGTCGCGTACACGCTGCTTCTGGCCGCGTTTACCACATCAAATTCAACCCGCCTAAGGTTGAAGGCAAAGACGACGTGACCGGCGAAGAGCTGACCACCCGTAAAGACGATCAGGAAGAGACCGTACGTAAGCGCCTGGTGGAATACCATCAGATGACCGCTCCGCTGATCGGCTACTACTCTAAAGAAGCGCAGGCGGGTAACACCAAATACGCGAAAGTTGACGGCACCCAGGCTGTGGCTGACGTTCGCGCAGCGCTGGAAAAAATCCTCGGTTAAGTTTTAGCGCAATCAATGCCGGATGGCGGTGTCAACACCTTATCCGGCCTACGATTTTATGTAGGCCTGATAAGCGCAGCGCCATCAGGCAAATTCTCGTCTTACCTTTCACAGCAATTAGTTCTTCTTTATCGCTTTTCCGCTACAATTATCAACAATTTGAATCGATAAGAGGCGGTAATGCGTCAGACGAAAACCGGTATCCTGCTGGCAAACCTCGGCACTCCCGATGCCCCAACCCCCGAAGCCGTTAAGCGCTACCTGCGCCAGTTTTTAAGCGATCAACGCGTAGTCGATACGTCACCTGCGCTGTGGTGGCCGCTGCTGCGTGGTGTGATTTTGCCGCTGCGTGCGCCACGTGTGGCAAAGCTGTACCAGTCAATCTGGATGGAAGACGGTTCCCCGCTGATGGTCTACAGCAAGGCGCAACAGCAGGCGCTGGCGCAACGTCTGCCAAATACGCCTGTCGCGCTGGGGATGAGCTACGGTTCACCGTCGCTTGAAAGCGCGGTCGATGAACTGCTGGCAAGCGGAGTTGAACACATGGTGGTGTTACCGCTGTACCCGCAATATTCCTGTTCTACCGTGGCGGCCGTCTGGGACGAACTGGCGCGAATCTTAGCGCGTAAACGCAGTATTCCTGGCATCTCATTTATTCGTGATTACGCCGATGACAGCAGCTACATTGATGCGCTGGCCAAGAGCGCCCGTGATTCATTTGCTCAACATGGTGAACCCGATTTGCTGCTGCTTTCCTACCACGGCATTCCGCAGCGCTACGCCGATGAAGGCGATGACTACCCGCAGCGCTGCCGCGATACGACTCGTGAGCTGGTTTCAGCGCTTGGCTTGCCGCCGGAAAAAGTGATGATGACCTTCCAGTCTCGCTTTGGCCGTGAACCGTGGTTAACGCCATATACCGATGAAACGTTAAAAATGCTGGCGGAGAAAGGGACCCGACATATCCAGGTCATGTGTCCAGGCTTCGCGGCTGATTGTCTCGAAACGCTGGAAGAGATAGCGGTGCAAAACCGGGAGATTTTCCTTGAGGCAGGCGGTAAGCAATATGAGTATATTCCGGCGCTGAATGCCACACCGGAACATATCGAAATGATGGTTAAACTGACCGCAGCCTACCGTTAAAGCTGCGCTCTGAAGTAACGCGCGCCCTCCCGCAACGCATCGTCGGCGGTTTTCATCATCCGCGAATAGTGCAGGAAGGCGTGCAACGTGCCGGGGTACATTTTGTACTGGCAGGGCTGCTGATGCGCCTGTAGCGTCTGGAATAATAAGCGGCTATCGTCAATCAGCGGATCAAACTCCGCACCGGCGATAAAACACGGCGGTACGTCGCGCGTCAGGTCGTTATTAAACAGGCAATAGTACGGTGATTCACGATCGTCGGCGCTACGCAGGTACGCGTTTTCGTACATCTGCAGATCCTCGCGAGTTAAACCATCCCAGGCTCCGCCCATTAGCCGTCGGCTCAGTGAATCCTGCAGGCCGTAAAGCCCATACCACAACAGCACGCCAGCCACCTTGCCGCAGGCAATGTGTTTATCCCGCAACCACAACGCGCTGGCAAGCGCCAGCATGGCCCCGGCGGAATCGCCCGCAAAACCAATATGATTCACATTAAGGGAATAATCGCCAGCGTGCTGATAAAAGTACTGACAGACGGCGACAATCTCTTCGATGGCTTGCGGGTAGCGGGCCTCTGGCGCAAGCGAATAGTCGATGCCAATTATTGTGCACTGCGTATAGCGCGCCAGTAAACGCATAATGCGATCGTGGGTATCCAGATTACCGAGAATAAAACCGCCGCCGTGCAGGTAATATAGCGTCGCCTGGCTATGGGGCTGCGGAGCGTAAATTCGTGTGGCAACGGGGCCGCATGCGGTGGAAATAACGCATTCTCGGGTATTCATCTGTGGGGCATCGGCATTCCACAACTGCCGTTCATGAATGTAGTGTTTACGCTGGGCCACAAAGTCATCGGCAGCGGGCCACGGCGGCAAATCTTCGCGATGAAAATTCACCACACTTTTCATTTCATCCGAAATGTTGTCGAGTACGGGGATCTTGTTTTCCGGCTTCATAAAGCGCTCCTTGTGAAGGTGAGTTATTGTAGAAATTCATCCCGGATAAACTGCGATCTCACCGTCCGATATTGAAACTCAGCGCCGCATCGCATGCGCAGCGGGGAATGTGCTACCATGCATCGCTCAGCTAACCACCCGTAAAATCGACCATGAAATTTCCCGGTAAACGTAAATCCAAACACTATTTCCCCGTCAGCGCGCGCGATCCGTTGCTGCAACAAATTCAGCCAGAAAATGAAACCAGCGCAGCCTGGGTGGTGGGTATTGACCAGACGCTGGTGGATATTGAAGCCAAAGTTGATGATAACTTTGTAAAACGTTATGGATTAAGCGCCGGGCACTCTCTGGTGATTGCAGATGATGTCGCTGAAGCGCTCTACCAGGAACTGGTGCGTGAAAATTTGATCACCCATCAGTTTGCGGGCGGTACTATCGGTAATACGATGCACAACTACTCCGTGCTGGCGGATGACCGCTCGGTGCTGCTGGGTGTGATGTGCAGCAATATCGAGATTGGCAGCTATGCGTACCGCTATTTATGCAATACCTCCAGTCGTACCGATCTGAACTACCTGCAGGGCGTAGATGGACCGATTGGTCGCTGCTTTACGCTGATTGGCGAGTCCGGTGAGCGTACCTTTGCAATCAGCCCTGGGCATATGAACAAGCTGCGGGCGGATAGCATCCCTGAATCGGTGATTGCCGGAGCGTCCGCGCTGGTGCTGACGTCCTATCTGGTGCGCTGCGAGCCGGGCGAGCCAATGCCGGAAGCGACCATGAAGGCGATCGAATTTGCTAAAAAACACAATGTACCGGTGGTACTGACGCTGGGCACCAAATTTGTCATTGCCGATAATCCGCAGTGGTGGCAGGCATTCCTGAAAGAGCATGTCTCAATTCTGGCGATGAATGAAGAAGAGGCCGAAGCGCTGACCGGCGAAAACGATCCGCTGCTGGCGTCCGACAAGGCGCTGGATTGGGTGGATCTGGTGCTGTGCACAGCGGGTCCGGCGGGTCTTTATATGGCGGGCTTTACGGAAGAAGAAGTCAAACGTAAAACCCAGCATCCGCTGCTGCCTGGGGCCATTGCCGAATTCAACCAGTACGAGTTTAGCCGCGCCATGCGCCATAAAGATTGTACCAATCCGCTGCGTGTGTATTCGCACATCGCACCGTATATGGGCGGGCCAGAGAAGATCATGAATACCAACGGCGCTGGCGACGGCGCGCTGGCGGCATTGCTGCATGATATTACCGCTAACAGCTATCACCGCAGCAACGTGCCTAACTCCAGCAAGCACAAGTTCACCTGGCTGACCTATTCGTCGTTAGCCCAGGTGTGTAAATATGCGAATCGCGTGAGTTATCAGGTGCTGAACCAGCATTCCCCGCGCCTGACGCGCGGTTTGCCGGAACGCGAAGATAGCCTCGAAGAGTCGTACTGGGATCGTTAAATCATGCACATGCCGGATAAGCGATAGCGTCATCCGGCAACGACATCAGCCTGTAACGACCACCTCACCTGCAGGCGGCGTTTCAATCAGCTCCAGCATGGTACGGGCGATTTCACGCTCACCCATGACGACCTGATTGGCGCCGCGTTCGGTAATGTATTCCACCTCGTCGTCATAATGCGCGCGGGCGATAATTTCAATCGACGGGCACTTCTCGCGTGCTGAAGCGACTATTTCACCCGCTTCATAGCCATTGGGAATGGTCAGCAGCAGCCAGCGTGCGCAATCCAGATGCGCCAGATTCATAATTTCTTCGTTGGCGGCATTTCCCAGCACCGCGCGGATCCCGCGCTCGCGCAGTTCATCCACTCGGGTGCGTGAGGTTTCGATAACTACCAGCGGGATCCCCGCAGCCATCAATTTCTCGCCCAGCAGGCTACCGACGCGCCCAAAGCCAACCAGCAGGGCGTGATTGCAGATATCCACCGGAATTTGCTTCTCTTCTTCAATAGCCTCTTCCAGCGTCTGTTCTTCCAGCGTTTCTGTTTTGGCGAGATATTTTTCTAACACCGCGAACAGCACCGGGTTAAGCATGATGGACAGGATCGCCCCCGCCAGCACCAGATTCTGTCCGGCCTGCGGCAGCAGGTTTAACGCCATGCCCAGACCCGCCAGGATAAAGGCAAATTCACCAATCTGCGCCAGGCTGGTGGCAATGGTGAGCGCTGTGCGTTGGGAGTGACCAAACAGGCGCACCAGGAAATAGGCGGCAAGGGATTTACCAAAGATGATAATCGCCAGCGTGCCCAGCACCGCCAGCGGTTGCTGAATCAGAATCATGGGATCAAAGAGCATCCCGACGGAAACGAAGAACAGTACGGCGAACGCATCGCGCAGCGGCAGGGTGTCATGCGCCGCACGGTGACTCAGTTCAGATTCGTTCAGCACCATGCCAGCGAAGAATGCCCCCAGTGCAAAGGAGACATCGAACAGCTCCACTGCGCCAAATGCGATACCTAATGCGAGGGCGAGGACTGACAGGGTAAACAGTTCGCGTGAGCCGGTTGCGGCGCTACGGGCCATAATCCACGGCACCAGGCGACGACCAACCAGCATCATAATTGCGATAAACGCCACCACCTTACCGATGGTAATGCCCATATCTACGGCCAGCGAGGCAAAGCCGACATCTTCTTTTTCCAGCATTCCAGCGACGGCTGGCAGGAGAACCAGCGTCAGCACCATCATCAGGTCTTCGACAATCAGCCAGCCAATGGCGATTTGCCCGCGCTGACTGTCAATGAGCTGCCTTTCTTCAAGCGCACGCAATAGCACCACGGTACTGGCGGTTGAAAGACACAGACCAAACACGATCCCTACCATCAGCGACCAGCCCATCACCGCTGAAAGCGCCATGCCCAGCAGCGTTGCCACCGCTATCTGGGCAATCGCGCCGGGAATGGCGATAGACTTTACCGCCATCAAATCCTTCAGCGAAAAGTGCAGCCCCACGCCGAACATCAGCAGGATTACGCCAAGCTCGGCCAGTTCAGGCGCTAGCTTGGTATCAGCAACAAAACCAGGTGTAAATGGACCGGCCAGAACGCCCGCTAACAGATATCCCACCAGAGGAGAAATACGTAGTTTATTGGCAATCATGCCTAATATAAAAGCGAGCACAAGGCCGCCGACAATGGTGGTGATAAGCGGGGTGGCGTGATGCATTCCGTCTCCTTTGGTTGCTGTGATAATCCTGAAAACTCAAACGACGAGTAATAGTTTATGACAATTTTGATGTTTTTGTTTGTGAATAATTATTGAATTTTGATGAAAATAGGATTTTAGACGTAAAAAAGCACGGATCGGAAAAGTACAGCGGTATGTGAGAGGCAAAGGCTGATGGCTACTGTAAGTCTGACGGCCAAAATTTACTTTTGGCCGTCAGAAAATCAGGCTTTATGTCGGTTATCAGGTAAGAATATGGTCAGTATCCCCAGTAGTGGCAGGAAAGCACATATTTTGTAGACCAAATCGATGCTGGTATGGTCGGCAATCAGCCCTAACACCGCGGCTCCCAAGCCGCCCATGCCGAAGGCAAAACCGAAAAATAGCCCAGAAACCATGCCGATACGGCCAGGAAGCAGCTCCTGCGCGTAGACCAGAATGGCAGAAAACGCCGATGCGAGGATAAAACCAATGATCACGGTTAAAATCCCGGTCCATTCCAGCGTTGCGTAGGGTAAAAAGAGGGTAAAGGGTGCTACGCCGAGGATAGAGCCCCAAATAACATATTTTCTGCCAATTTTATCGCCCAATGGTCCACCAATCACCGTCCCGGCTGCGACGGCAAACAGGAAGGCAAACAGGTGAAACTGGGCATTTTGTACCGATAATCCGAATTTTTGCATCAGATAAAAGGTGTAATAGCTGCTGATGCTCGCCATATAGAAGTATTTGGAGAAAATCAGCACCAGCAAGATGCTTACCGCCAGTACCACTTTATTCCGTGGTAACGGATTCACGATGGCGACTTTCGGTTTTCCTTTACTCATCCGGTGCTGCGCGGCATACCAACGGCTGATTTGCGCCAGGACGACAATCGCTAATAACGCAGCCAGCACAAACCAGGCCACATTACCCTTACCATATGGCGCGATGATGACAGCCGCCAGTAACGGTCCCAGAGAGCTACCGAAGTTGCCGCCAACCTGGAAAATTGACTGGGCAAGACCGTGACGACCGCCGGAGGCCATTCGCGCCACGCGGGATGATTCCGGGTGAAATACCGAAGAGCCGGTACCAACCAGCGCTGCGGCGAGCAGGACCATATGGAAACTGCCGGCCATGGCCAGCAAAACAAGCCCACTCAGCGTGAAGCACATCCCAATGGGCAGCGACCACGGCATCGGGTATTTATCCGTCCAGTAACCCACAACCGGTTGCAGCAGTGAGGAAGCAAGCTGGAAGGTCAGGGTAATCATCCCTATCTGCATAAACGTCAGCGAGAACTCTGACTGCAATAGCGGATAAATCGCCAGGATCAGCGACTGGATCATATCGTTTAGCAGATGGGAGAGGCTGATTGCCCCTAAAATGCCAAATGAGGTGCGTGCTTTAGCAACCGACGCTGACGCGCCAGCCACTGGCTGGGTTGGTTCACTTATTGCCATAGAAAGTCACTTCTGTTTGGGTTGCGATTATGAGGGTAATCTAATTTGTTATTATTACCTGACTAACATACCTGCGGAAGGTGTTTGAAGGAAGTCTCATTTCTGAAAACATTTTCGGCTATTATTTTCAGTAGCTGTAATTTTATGCCCGACTAATTCGACTTACAGGTAGGCGGCAAACGCGAGAGTCCCAGGAGCTTACTGCATAAGCGACAGGGGGAAGTGAGCGCAGCCAACGCACATGTAATTTGAAGGATAACGGGTATGGCGGTTGATATTGAGTCAGGGAGTGAAATATGAAGTTTTTAAAACGGGGCGTGGCGCTGGCGTTATTAGCCGCATTTGCGCTGGCAGGTCAACCTGCACAGGCGTACGAAAAAGATAAAACCTACAAAATTACCATTCTGCATACCAACGATCATCACGGTCACTTCTGGCGCAGCGAATACGGTGAATACGGGCTGGCGGCACAAAAAACGCTGGTGGACGGTATTCGTAAAGAGGTGGCTGAGGAAGGAGGCAGTGTACTGCTGCTTTCCGGTGGCGACATTAATACCGGCGTACCGGAGTCCGATCTGCAGGATGCGGAACCTGATTTTCGCGGAATGAACCTGATTGGCTATGATGCGATGGCGGTCGGAAACCACGAGTTTGATAATCCGCTTAGCGTATTGCGCCAGCAGGAAAAATGGTCCAAATTCCCGTTTCTCTCGGCCAATATCTATCAGAAAAGCACCGGTGAGCGTTTGTTTAAGCCGTGGGCCATCTTTAAGCGCCAGGATTTAAAAATTGCCGTACTCGGTTTAACCACTGACGATACGGCGAAAATTGGCAACCCTGAGTTCTTTACCGATATTGAGTTCCGTAAACCTGCTGATGAAGCCAAACTGGTTATCCAGGAACTGAATATGGGGGAAAAGCCGGACATCATTATTGCGACCACCCATATGGGACATTATGACAATGGCAATCACGGCTCGAACGCGCCTGGCGACGTAGAAATGGCGCGCAGCCTGCCGGCGGGATCGCTGGCAATGATTGTGGGTGGTCACTCGCAGGATCCGGTATGTATGGCCGCGGAAAACAAGAAGCAGGTTGATTACGTACCGGGTACGCCGTGTGCGCCAGACAAGCAAAACGGGATCTGGATTGTGCAGGCGCATGAGTGGGGGAAATACGTTGGGCGGGCGGACTTTGAGTTCCGCAATGGCGAAATGAAAATGGTTAACTACCAGCTCATCCCCGTCAACCTGAAGAAAAAAGTGACCTGGGACAACGGTAAAAGTGAGCGCGTACTCTACACCCCGGAAATTGCAGAAAATCAGCAAATGCTTTCTCTGCTGACGCCGTTCCAGAATAAAGGTAAAGCGCAGCTCGACGTGAAAATTGGTAGCGTCAATGCGCGCCTCGAAGGCGACCGTAGTAAAGTCCGTTTCGTGCAGACCAACATGGGGCATTTACTGTTGGCTGCGCAAATGGCGCGAACCAGCGCTGATTTTGGCGTGATGAGCGGCGGCGGTATCCGTGACTCCATCGAAGGCGGTGATATCACCTATAAGAGCGTGCTGAAGGTGCAGCCGTTCGGTAACATCGTGGTGTACGCCGACATGAGCGGGAAAGAGGTGATTGACTATCTGACCGCCGTGGCGCAAATGAAGCCGGATTCCGGGGCTTATCCGCAGTTTGCCAACGTCAGCTTCGTGGCGAAAGACGGCAAACTTAACGATTTGAAAATTAAAGGCGAACCCGTTGATCCAGCCAAAACCTATCGCATGGCAACGCTGAGCTTCAATGCCACCGGCGGCGATGGCTATCCGCGAATTGATAACAAGCCTGGCTATGTGAATACCGGGTTTATTGATGCGGAAGTGCTGAAAGAGTACGTACAGAAGAACTCACCGCTCGATGCCGGTGCGTATGAGCCGAAGGGCGAGGTAAGCTGGCAGTAACAGGGCAATTTGGGGCATCATTTTATCCGCTCCTCCGGGCCGCCCTTCATGGCGGCCCAATAATCCTACTTATTACCTCTATGCTCCGGTTCCTGCGCGCTGGCCGAACCCAAACTGTCTTCACCAATCACACCCTGTAATCGCAGTAGGCGCAATCGCCGTATCACCGGGCAAAAGACAATTAATCACGGCGTGCGATATCGGCGAATTTCGCATCCAGAATTTTCGCCAAATCGCCTGCTGCCAGTTCAATATCCAGCCCGCGTTTGCCGCCGGACACATAAATGGTGTCAAACGTCTGGGCGGGAGCGTCGATGAGCGTCGGCAATCTTTTTTTCTGCCCCAGCGGGCTGATGCCGCCTACCAGATACCCGGTGGTTCGCTGCGCGATCATCGGATCGGCCATATCGACCTTTTTGGCTCCCAACGCCCTGGCGACTTTTTTGAGATCCAGTTGACCGGCTACCGGCGTAACGGCAACCGCCAGGTGCTTCATATCGCCATTCACGGCAACCAGTAGCGTTTTGTAGACCTGGTCCGCATTCAGACCTAACTTGCGTACCACTTCGTCACCAAAGTTCGTCTCGGACGGATCGTGATCGTAGGTGTGGATCTGAAAAGAAATTTTGTTTTTTTCGAGTAATTTAACGGCGGGTGTCATAGCAATTTTCCTGGCCCAGACAAAATACGACACAAGCATACGCCTGATGTCTGTCTAAAAAATAGTACCATCTTGCGCAATAGTGTTGGCAGGATGATGACTTTGAGCGACAATCGAACTACACCGATGCTTTAAGCGTCGGGATCATAATAATGATGAAATTCCTCTTTGACGGGCCAATAGCAATATTGGCCATTTTTTTACCGTAACATCTCCGGCAAATTTCCTTCTCCATACAAATGCAGCGCGCCAACGGCTACAACATAGTGACCGGCAGGCATCGCCCTGAGTCGATCGCGCCAGGCCGCATTACGCTGATGCATCAAAACGTCATACAGCGACTGGCTAAAAGTATTGGGTAGAGTGAGTTCGCTATTGCGTGGCGGCGTTTTAAGCCACCAGCCCATCATCTGTTGTAGCAGTCTGGCATTGGTATGCCAGTGCGTCAGGGTATCGTCCAGCAGAGCCAGTCCGTTATCGGGTAACTGACACAACAGCTCGATTTGGCTGGATGCGCCTTCCAGCTCGATTATGGGTTTATGCACCTTTTTTGCCGCATTCAGTAGTTGGTAATCAATGCCGTATTCTGCCCGCAACCCCAACTGCTGCGCCTGCGTTGCCTGCAAGACCATGGCGATTTGCCACAGCGGCTGGGTAGACAGCAGGGAAGGGGAAATACCCAGCTCGTCGGTGACTTTGTGCAGATTATCTAACAGCTCTGGGCTGATGCGCTCTTCCAGTGCGGCAAAGGTCGGAAGGTTGGCAAACGGCGCGTCGTCGCCGGAAACATCGGCTTCGACAATGAGCGCATCGGCACGCTGGAGCTTTTTGAGTAATTTGGCAGGCAGAGGCGCCATATCGCGGCTGCCCATGTGAATACTGCCAATCAGGTGAAAATGGCGGTTACCGGGCAAGGAGATGTCGATGGCAGGCCAGGTATAGTGGTTGCCGCGTAGCGCGGTGAAAAATGATTTTACCCGGTACAACAGATCCATACGGCCTCCCTAAGTAGACTTCCATGCTAGCGCGTGGTCCAGGAAGGTGCAAATACACTTCATCATTCCCTCAGCCTCTTTATTGGCAGCGAGCAAAAAACCCCAGTCACATAGTTGGCTATGCTCCTGGGGTTTTTATACTTGCCGCCTTAATGCAACGCGAATGATTTGGGGCTCCGTTCAGAGCGGCATCCGGTAAAGGCTTACTCTTTAGGTTTGAAGCGCAGCAGTCGGTTAGCGTTGCTCACCACGGTAATGGAGGAGAGCGCCATCGCCGCCCCGGCAACGACCGGGTTGAGCAGTGTTCCGGTGAACGGCCACAAAATCCCGGCGGCAACGGGGATACCGATGCTGTTATAGATAAACGCGCCGAGCAGGTTCTGCTTCATATTGCGCAGCGTTGCCCGGGAGATAGACAGCGCATCGGCAACGCCCATCAGGCTATGGCGCATCAGCGTAATCGCGGCGGTTTCAATCGCCACATCGCTGCCGCCACCCATGGCAATCCCTACATCAGCCTGAGCCAGCGCAGGCGCATCGTTGATACCGTCACCGACCATGGCAACCTGACGCCCCTGGCTCTGCAGACGTTTAATCGCCTCGGCTTTACCGTCAGGCAGAACGCCAGCAATCACCTCATCAATACCCGCCTCTTTGGCAATGGCGTTGGCGGTCGTTGGGTTGTCGCCGGTGAGCATCACCAGACGATACCCGGCGCGGTGCAGACGCTGGAGCGCTGCCACGCTGTCGCTACGCAGAGGATCACGTACCGCTAACAGCGCTGCCGCTTTACCGTCAATCGCTAACAGTACCGGAGTTGAGCCTTGGGAAGCCTGAGCGGTGATTTCAGCCTCCATTTCAGTGGTATCTACCTGCTGTTCATTGAGCAGCGCCTGGTTTCCCAGCAGCAGCGTATGACCTTCCGTTTCGCCACTGACGCCTAAACCGCGCAGCGTACGGAAACCGTTGACCTGCGGCAGCGTGACATCACCTGCTTTGTCCAGAATCGCCCTGGCTAACGGGTGGCTGGAACCCTGTTCAAGGGCCGCTGCCAGACGAATTGCCAGCGCTTCGTCGGTATTGCCAAACGTTTTGATGGCGACAACCTGTGGTTTGCCTTCAGTTAGCGTCCCGGTTTTATCAAACACGATGGTATCGAGCGTGCTGGCGCGCTGCAGCGCATCGGCATCACGTACCAGCACCCCAAATTCAGCGGCGCGCCCGACGCCGGAAATAATCGACATCGGCGTTGCCAGACCCAGCGCACAAGGGCAGGCAATAATCAGGACGGTGGTGGCGATTACCAGCGTATAGACAAGCTGCGGCGCCGGTCCAAAGAAATACCAGATAGCCGCACTGACTAGCGCAATGGCGACCACGACCGGAACGAACACCGAGGAGATGCGGTCGGCCAGTTTGCCAATTTCCGGTTTGCTGCTTTGCGCCTGGCGCACCATACGAATAATGCGCGACAGCGTGGTGTGACTGCCAACAGCGCTGGCGCGGAACAGCACGCTACCGTCCTGTACGACCGTACCGGCGTGGACGCTATCGCCTGCACCTTTTTGCTGTGGAATCGGCTCACCGGTCAGCATGGCCTCATCCAGCCAGGCTTCACCCTGAGTGATTTCGCCATCAACCGGAACGCGGTCACCGGTGGTCAGGCGCAGTAACATTCCAGCCTGCACCTCTGCCAGCGGCACGTTCTTTTCACCTTCGTCAGTGACGACACGTGCGGTCGGCGGTGTCAGATCGAGTAGTTTTTCCAGTGCTTTAGACGAGCGTTGGCGAGCCCGCGCTTCCAGCATGTGTCCGAGGTTAATCAGACCGATAATCATGGCACTGGCTTCATAATAGAGGTGTCGCGCTTCCATCGGGAACCATTGTGGCCAGAGGTTGACGCTCATGGAATAGAGCCATGCCACCCCCGTACCCAGCGCCACCAGCGTATCCATGGTCGCGGTGCCGTTCATCAGGCTTTTCCACGCATTGCGGTAAAAGTGACCGCCCGCGAAAACCATCACGGCAAGCGTTGCCAGACCAATCATCAGCCACAGGCTGCGGTTGTCGTCGCTCACCATCATGTTGTCGCCAATCATGCCCCATACCATCACCGGGATACCCAGGAGCAGCGCGACGGCTGCCTGCCAGCGAAAACGTTTCATGGTTGCCACGGCGGTTTCTTGCTGACGCTCGCGACGCTTAGCATCATCTTCAATCGCTTCTGCGCCGTAGCCCGCTTTTTCAACCGCCTGTACTAAATCTGCGGCGGAGGCACTGCCCATTACCAGCGCAGTGCGTTCCGCCAGGTTTACCCGTGCCTGCGTGACGCCCGGTACACTTTGCAATGCATTTTGTACGCGGGTCACACAACTGGCGCAGCTCATGCCGTTTAACAGCAACTGTTGGCTGTCATCATCAGCCGTAGCTGCCGGAAGCTCGGAAGGGACCGCTGCCAGTGCTTCCGACGGGATTGATGACTCCGTCAGCGGTTTAGCCTTTGGGTGGCTTAACTCCGCGCCGTAACCGGTTTGTTTGATAGTTTCAATCAGCGCTTCTGCGCTGGCGCTCCCGGTAACATGCGCTTCTGTCACGGTGACATCCGCTTGCTCAACGTCCGGACGTTGTTCCAGACTTTCTTTAACGCGTTTTACGCAGTGACCACAGGACAGGCCGTCCAGGGTTAGATCGATTGTTTGAGACATAACCAACTCCTTTTTTGCAGGATTAACTGACTGTGATAAAGGTTAAACCTTCCAGCAAGGGGAAGGTCAAGGGCGTTTTTAGAAAAGGTGAAAAAAGGGAGTAAAGGGAGAAAAAACGGGAACGCCACGTCAGGGGTTCCCGGTCTGTTATTGATTGAGGACGATAATTGGCGTTCGATGCTCCGGTTCATTTATGACCGTGAGATCGGCACCGTACAGCGCGTTCAGCGACCGTTGCTTCAGGACATCCTGCGGATATCCGTTATCAACTATTCTGCCGCGTTCCATCAATACCACACGGTCGGCATAGCGCGCCGCGAGGTTGAGATCGTGCAGGACGCAGCAGACGTTAAACTGCCGTTCACGCACCAGACGACGTAGCAGACGAAAAAGGTGCTGCTGGTGGTGAATATCCAGCGCGGAGGTGGGTTCATCAAGAAACAGCCATTTCGGCCCAGGCTCGGGCTCCCAAAGCTGAACCAGCAGGCGCGCCAGCTGTACCCGCTGTTGTTCTCCTCCCGACAGATGCCGGTAATCGCGTGTGGCCAGCGCCTGGCAATCACACAATGCCATGATGTGCTCCGTTTCATCGCCCGTGTTGCGCGTACGATACGGATGTCTGCCCATGCGAATGACCTCCTGAACGCTAAACGGGAAGGCCATATGACTATTCTGACGCATCACGGCACGGGTTTTTGCCAGCTCGGTGATTGACCACTTGTCCAGCGGCTTGCCAAACATGCTACAACGCCCACTGTGGGGCTGCAGATATCCCGTAAGCTGGCGTAGCAGCGTCGATTTCCCGGCTCCGTTCGGGCCAAGAATCGCGATGATCTCTCCATCAGGTAGCGTCAGGGAAACGTCGTCGGTCAGTCGTCTTCCCTGAATGTGGTAGACCAGATTTTCAGCGACGATCATGACACCCTCCGGCTACGCAGTATTAACCACAGGAAATACGGTCCCCCGATCAGGCTGGTTAACAGGCCAACGGGCATTTCGGCTGGCTGAACAAGTGTGCGGGCCAACGTGTCGGCAATCAGGAGTAAACAGGCACCGGCCAGCGTAGAGCAGGGAATCAACCAGCGATGATCGGCGCCGGTCGTCATTCTGATCAGATGCGGGATCACCAGGCCAATAAAGCCAATTACGCCGCTGACGGAAACCGCAGCGCCAACCAGGAGCGAACTGAGCAACAGTAACTGCTGACGCTTACGTTTGACGTTTACGCCGAGGTAATGCGCCTCTTCATCACCCAACTGCAGTAAATTAAGCGTTCCCGCCATGCAGACGGTTACAACAATGGCTGGAAGAACAAACGTGCTGGCAACCAACAGCGTTGGCCACTGGGCCTGGCCGAGATTTCCCATCATCCACAATGTAAGTTGACGTAGCTGCTGCTCGTCGCCCACATAGCTCAGTACGCCAATAGCCGAACCGCACAGGGCATTGATAGCGATACCGGCTAACAGCAGTTGCATCATTCCACCGTGGTTATGACGCTGGCTTATCAGGAAAATAATCGTGCAGACCACCATGCTGCCTGCGACGGCAAAAATCATCTGCTCATACAGCACCAGCACTACGGGGAACGAAAATGGGATAACTATCGCGATGCCGACCATCAGCGCGGAGCCGCTGCTGACGCCAAGCAGGCCAGGATCGGCCATCGGATTGCGGAAAAGTCCCTGCATGATGACCCCAGCCGTCGCCAGCGCAGCACCGACCAGAACGGCCAGCAGCACGCGAGGCAGGCGGATGTTTAACCAGATATCACGATATTCGTCGTTGAACAGAGCGCTGAAGCTAATGTTCAGCGCCCCCTGGCTGGCACCGAAGAGCATCAGAGCAACCAGCAAAAGAGAAAGACCCGTCAGGATGCTGACGGAAGAAAGCGAGTCCTTAAGCACGTAACGCTCCATAACGTCTTTGCGGCGCGGAGTTCCCGCGCCGTGAGGGGTTTACGCGGGTTTCAGTCCCGGCTCAACCAAACTGTAAATCTGGTTATTAAGTGCTGGCGCAGTGGCCAGTTCGTGAATATGCTTCGCAACATCTGCACGCATCACAAAGCCGTGACACTCCTGAGCCTGTATTCGTTGCGCCTGGCCGGTGGCTGCACCGTTCAGCAAACCGCCGGGGCGGAGAATGGCGTAGTCCAGTCGACTGGTTTGTAGCCAGCTTTCAGCCAGCGATTTTTCCCGTACAGCCTGACCAAATGCGGCCTTTGCGCGTGAAGAAAGAAAAGGCCAACTGTCACCGCAGCCGAGTGAGGTCACCAGAATCATGCGCTTGATCTCCGCTTTTTCTGCTTCATCAATGACGGTTCTGTGCGCCAGATAATCCTGGGCGCCGCCCATGGAGGAGATCACCGTGGCATGTTGACCCGCTGCGCGACAGGCACAGGCGGTGACCTGACTATCGCAGGCGTCGCCGATGAAGACCTGCACACCTTTTTCCTGCAACCCAGCAGCGACCTGTGCGTTGCGAACGACGGCAATCACCGGACGTTGTTCCGCCAGTGCGAGTTCAAGCGTTTTCGCACCGACGCCGCTACCACCCGCACCAAAAATGAGCCATGGAGCCATCAGGCATGTTCCTTTAAAGATGAAGACAACGCGTGAAAGGCGCTGACCTGTTCGGCCAGTAACTGTCGATGCTCATCCCGACCGAGGAAAATTTTGAACATCGCGCTACCCGCCTGGTTAAAGAAGAGAATGGACGCGGTGTCCATTCCCATAAATTTGCGTTCAATCAGGGCAATATGCGTACAGTTTTCTGCCTTGATATGACCGGTCATGCCTTTTTTGCCGCGCAGGTTGAAGTAGCCATGACGGTGGAATCCGGAAGGTAATTCACCGGTGAATTCCAGAATGACATCAGCAGTATGGACCAGGGTGGTGACTTTGCCCCATTCGCTGACGGTTTCCCAGACGGTATCAAATTGATCGCCGGAAACCAGCGTCGGGGAGGGGAGGTTTTTCACCACCTCCAGCAGCGTGGTGTTGTACTGGGCAGCGATAGTTTCCAGCGTACCGTCCGGTTCAGTTTTCAAAAAATCCTGTAAAGAGACATGGCTCATAATTCACTCCTGGTATGGTTGTTCTACCGCAATGCGCGGCGCGTTAAGTGCCTGAATAAGTTCATCAAGAGACTGCAAAATATTGCTTGCCCAAAAACGCCCTTCATTGGTCAGGCGCACGCAGGTGCTGGCATCTCGCGTCAGTCCTGCGTGATGCCATTGGGTCAGTAGCGGGGTCAGTTTTTGTGCATGAGGCGTCAGTTCATCCAGCGGGACACGGGCCGTTTCAATGCCCGCCTGGAGAGTGTGTCGCCACTGGAAACCACGCTCGGCGGTACGCATCATCATCATTAGCGGTTTTTTCCCGGCGGCGATAGATTCATGCCATGTCGTCAGATTGCGCTCGACCATCCAGGAATAGCCATTGACTGATCCCCCGGCGCCTGAGCCGAATGCCAGACAGTCTGCTCCCTGTTTAATCAGCAGGTTGTACAGATTGCGTTCACGCGTGGTACGCGCCCAGTGGCTGTTGCTGATGCAGCGCCAGCCCGCGCTGTCCATGAAATCGCAACCCTGAAGATAGAGATCGCGACGTTCGGCGGGAGAGGGAACGGTTGTGCGCCCGGTTTCAACTGCTTTGCCAAGCGGTGTATTGGGGATCAGGTTCAGCGCATAAAGATCTACGCCGTCGAGGCCGATGTCACGGGCAATCGCCAGATCGTCGCCCCACAGTTTTGCATCTTGTCCTGGCAGACCAAACAACAGATCGCATACCACGGCGGCACGATCCCGTTTTACCAGCCCCTGCATAAAGGCAATTGCGGTCGGGCCGTCCGAGGTGCGCGCCATTTTCTTGCGGATCCGGCTGTTAAAAGATTGAATACCGATCGAAAACCGATTGGCGCCAGCGTCAAGGCAGGCATCAATTCGCGCATCGTCAAAATTGAGTACTCGTCCCTCAATGGTAATTTCGCAGTCCGGCGCCAGCGGTAACTTTTCACGCAGCGCGGTGATGATTCTGCCCAGATCCCGTGCTGACAGCGCTGAAGGCGTACCGCCGCCAAAATAGACGGCGTGAATTGGGGCTGACTGATGTAATGCGCTATCGGCTTCCATCTCGATTTCGCGCAACAGCGCGTTGGTGTAGCGGGCGCAGTGATCTTCTTCGAAACGGTTTTGATAAAAACCGCAGAAAGTACAATGCGTTGCACAAAAAGGGATATGCAAGTACACCAGCCGTTTACGCGGCGGGGTAGGCTGGCTGATAACATCCTGCCAGGTTTGTGACAATAGCTCTTTGGCAATCGGGATCGCCCCGCGCCATGGCATTGTGGCGCGGCGATCCTTAAAGGGCTGACTTCCCTCAAGCGCAAAATGCGCGGTGAGATCCAGCGAGTGTTCAGTTTTCATTCTTTTTTATAAATCCAGTTAGTGAGGCCAGAATTGCTGGTGCAGGGCTTCAACCGCATCGGCGACGCGAGGCCCCATACCCAGAATCAGCGCCTGGTCTACCGCCACAATGCGCTGATTTTTCCAGGCCGCAGTGTGGGTAATACCGGCAATCGCGCTCAGACGAGCCAGATCGCCATCCACCATTTGCGACGTCACCACGATCACCTCCGGGTTGGCGGCGATCAGCGACTCCGCGCTGTAACTTTTATACTGCGCGTGGGTGGCGACATTTTGTGCGCCTGCAAGGGTCATAATGGCATCGGCAACGCTGCCCTTGCCGGCGACCTGCGGCGCGCTGCCGCCAGCGGAGAGAATGAACATGGCTTTGACCGGCGCATTCTTCGCCGCCACGCTGTGCTGAACACGATCCAGACGTTGATGCAGGCGATTGACCAGCGCTTCACCTTGTTCAGGAATGCGCAGCGTTTGAGCCAGCTCCCGAATGTTGGCGTACATCTGCTCGACGGTGGCCGGTACGCGCGGCAATGTAACGACGTTAACTTTCTGCGCCCGGAGCTGATCCAAAACGATTTGAGGGCCTGCATCCTGCCAGGTGATAAAGCTGTCCGGGTGCAGCGATAAAATGCCCTCGCTGCTTAACTGCTTCCAGTAGCCGATATGCGGGAGTGCGGCAGTTTCAGGTGGGTATGAGGTGGTTTCATCGACGCCAACCACCCGGTTGCCGACGCCCATGGCGTAAATCAGTTCGCTAAGCGAACCGCCCGCCACCACCAGGCGGTCAGCGGACTGGGCGCTGAAAACACAGGCGAGGCTCAGTAAGCCAATCATGAGTTTTTTCATCGTCAGAAATTCCACGCAAAGCCAACAGCGGCATTGAAACCAGCGTCTGGGATAGATTCATGCGCGGTTCTGTAACGCTTGTCGGTCAGGTTGTTGAGCGCGAGGTTGACCTGATACTGGTCCTGCGGACCAAACTCAGTGTTGAATGCGAGGTTTAGCGTGGCCCAGCCTGGGTAGTTTATTTCCGTGGTGCCGGTATTATCTTTGGCGCGGGACGCTGCGCGAATAAAGACATCGGACGTCACGTTAGCGACATTCATCAACCAGGTATGTTTCAGGCCAACGCGCCCGGTCAGCGTGGGTTCGCCGGTATCCCAGGTTTTTATGGTGTTGCCTTCGTATTGACGGCGAATGAGATTACCGCTCAGGTAGGGGGAAACCGCCCAGCCGTTGTATTCTGCGGTTAATTCCATGCCCCAGGTTTTGGCACGATCGATGTTGTCGTAGTAGTAATAGCCGCCGCGGGAAGAGGTGGTGTTGCCGTTGCAAACGGGTTGGCCTGAACAGGCCAGACTGGCGATATAGTCTTTGGCTTCGGAGTAATAAATAGCACCGTCAATCAGCCACATATTCCCTTTATACCGCGCGCCCAACTCATAGTTATTTGAGTGTTCCGCCTTCAGGTTTGGGTTGCCGTAGGTAACACTGCCGCCGGCGGATGTCTGCATGAACAACTGAGTAAGCGTGGGGAAGACATAGCCCTGGGCGTATGCAGCCCGGAGTTCAAGATCTTCAAAGCCGGAATAGCGCAGGCTGGTCGAAGTCACCAGTTCATCATCGTGAACGGAATTTCCCCCGGTGGATTGCCAGGTGGTGCCGCTGCTTTGGATAGTTTGCGTATCGTTGCGATTGAGTTTCGAAGACAGCCAGTACTGGCGTGCGCCCACGGTCCACGTCCAGTCATCGGCAAAGCGCCAGTCGTTTTGCGCGAACAGTGAGGTGTTGCTTTGTTCCGCTTCGTTATATGACAGGGTACGGGTTTGCGTATCGAAGAAGCCGGTAGCCGCGGTCTGGCGCGTACTGCCGTCCGTGTCTTGTTTTATTTTGTCATGCTGATACTGAGTGCCAATCACCAGCGTGTTGTTAGCCGGAAGGGAGATATTGCCCTGCAGCGTTACACCCTGGGTATATTGTTTGTCGTTGGTATTGGTTTGATTGCTTACCGTCAGCGCTTTAATCATCGGGCTGGGGATAATCTGGGTCGTTTTGACCCGGTTTTCAAATTTGCGCTCTATTGTCTGGGTGTATGCGTCAAAATGGATGTTCTTCAGGTAATCCCCGTCGGCCGCGTAGTCGTAGAAAAGACCGATTTTCTCGCGTTCCAGCTTAGGAATTTTGACGCTAAAGTCGTCGAACTGACCTTCGGGATCGTCAAACCAGGTTTGAGTGGATAGCTTATAACGGTCGAGTGAGAGTCCAATTTTGTGGCGATCGAGGTTGTAGCCAAGCCACACTCCCTGGCCGTTATTACGGAAGTTGGTGTCGGGCAATCTTCCGTCAGGTGTATCGCGATCCCCCTGGTCGGAATAGCTGCCATTGATGCGGTAGTCAAAGTTACCGATGCTTCCCCAGGCTGCCGCTGACTCTTCCCATCCTGCCGTTGCGGAGTTATAAACAGCCTTAACGCTACCACCCAGAGGCTTATCGCCGCCTTTTTTGGTAATAAAGTTCACGACGCCGCCAATTGCCTGCGAACCGTAGAGGACAGAATAAGGGCCTTTGACCACTTCAATGCGTTCCAGCGCAGATTCGTCAATCAGTAAACCGGCTCCGTAGTTTTGTCCGGCACGTTGGTAGCTGACGACCTGGCCGTCTATCAAAATCAGCACCCGCGAAGAAGCTTCGCCACGGATACGAATTTGTTTCCGACCTGCGAGAGCGTTATCGGTAACTTCGACGCCGGGGATATCTTGTAAATCATCAGCAAGAGAAACGCTGGTGGAGTTTTGTAGCGTCTGGCGATCGATAACCTGAATGGTTGCCGGGCTATCCCAGAGACTACTTTCTGTGCGGTTAGCCGTAACGATTACTGTATCTTCGTCGGACGTTGAACCGTGTGTTGGAGAGGTCGCTGCAAAAGTAGCGCCGGACATGCATAATGTCAGGGCTGAAAGAATAAATGGCCTTTGATTAATCCGTGGCAACATAAGAGAACCTTTGTTGAATGTAAATGATCATCATTATCATTCGCGTTTGTATATAAAATTGTTCCCCTTTGTTCAAGATGAAAGGTGCAGAACCGATACATCTTTTGATTTGAGTCAATTTTGAGTGGTCAATAAATGCTGAAATGTGATCTGAATCGGATATAACAATGTGAATTAAAAGGATTTGTGCATCGCTGTGATGGTGGAAAATGCGCGGGGTTCTTGGGTAAAGGATTACGGCAATGTGGGCTATAATGTGGCTCAGTACCAACAAGATCAGCGGGGGAAACGTGAATATTAGCGATGTTGCGAAAAAAACCGGTTTAACCAGCAAAGCGATACGCTTTTACGAAGAAAAGGGGTTAGTGACGCCGCCGCTGCGTAGCGAAAATGGCTATCGCACATACAACCAACAGCATCTGAATGAGCTTACGCTGTTACGACAGGCACGACAGGTTGGTTTTAACCTGGAAGAGTGCGGCGAGTTGGTGAACCTGTTTAACGATCCGGCGCGTCACAGCGCAGATGTGAAAAAGCGTACGTTAGAAAAGGTGGCGGATATTGAGCGCCATATCAGCGAGCTGCAGGCTATGCGCTTGCATTTGTTGGCGCTGGCGGAGAGTTGCCCTGGCGATGACAGCGCCGAATGCCCGATTATTGATAATCTCTCCGGCTGCTGCCACCATAAAGCGAAGGCTTAACGGAGTGGCGGATTAAGCATAAACACCACCGTGCCGCGGTACCACGGTGATTTCTCAAGCTGCGCTTCAGCCTGCGTGTCCCGGCTACCGTTTTGTACCAGCCCCAGCTTAAATGGAATGCGCAGACGACTGAGGGCGGGCAGATACGCCTGATAATTCGGTACCGTGTGACGTCCCTGATAGCTCTGGACCACCAGTTCATCGACCGCCAGCGCGTTCAGCGTGGCGACGTCGCCCGTTTTTGCCCAATCCAGTAGTCCGGTTACGCCAAGTGCAAACTCGGTCGGTAGCCGTTGGCGTAACTGCTGCAGAAAGTGGGCGTAATCGGCAAGCTGATGGGTCGCCGCGTCAAAATCAACCTGCAGGCCGATGACGTGATTCCCGGCCGCCTGCCAGCGTTGCATCAAGCGTATGATGCGCGCCGGGATCTCCTCCGGTACGTCGAGTGTGGTAAAGCGCACGGTCAACCAGATAGAGGGGAAAGTCAGGCGATTAACCGGCAGTCCTAGACGCTGGAACACCACGTTACCTGAACGTACCAGTACCTCGCCCTGATGCAGATAGACCGTTTGTGCGTTTTTCAGCTCGTCACTGGCCTTCACTCCGGACCATAGCCAGAAGGCCGGATGTTCACGGGCGGCGACGATTTCCGCCGCCTGTGCCTGGCCGAGCAGTAGCGCAGTTACCAGTAGTATTTGAGTTTTTGCGCCCACGGACTTCCCGGATACTGCGTTTTCAGTTGGGTGAACCAGCCTTTACGCTGTAGTTTATCCACTTCCTCACCGCCGCACTCGTTAGAGCCTGACGGCGCATAGCACATGATGGCGCGATACAGCGCAAAGCTCTTATCTTCAACCTCTGCTTTTGGCGATGTGATCACCTGCTGGTAGTAGCTTTGCCTGTCGAACTGGCCGAACGGTTTCTTGCGCGAGATTGCTGATTCAAGCACATCGTTGCCGGAACTGTTTTTCCATAAATCAACGTGGGTTTGCGTAGTGCGGAAAAATTCGCCTAAGCAGTTCAGGGCGTGGGCATCATGCGCTTGTTTGCTCAGAACCGTTACCGTTTCATTGAGGCTGCGACAGGTATAACCGCTCTCGGCAGAGTCGCCTTTCCAGTCGAAAATACTCAGATTAACGTCATCAAACGCTTCGCCAATGACCGGCGGCGTAATGGCGCTGGCCAGTTTTCTGTCATTCAGCCAGTCGTCAAAGCGATGCTCAGTGAGATCCCGCACCAGCAGCGTATGCAGGGCGATGGTACGCTCTTCGTTATTAGGACCATGGACGGCTTGCTGGCGCAGTAGTTCAGGCGTGGCCTGGGTTTTCAGCACCTGCGAGCGAAAGCGCAGGTTAGTTACTGCGCTTTCTGGGGCGAAAATTGCCGCCACGTCGCCGCTATAAACCAGCGTCGCGGCTAGCTTAGCCTGCACATACTGCTGCTGTTCGTTGTCCTGGCTGAGCTTCAGCAATGTCTGCCAGAAATCACGTGCGGTGGTCCATTTCTGCTGGCCCATCAGCGCTTCGCCGTACAGCACCTGTTCGCTGAAGGCCAGCGTATCGTGGGCCGGAAGTTTCTGCGCCGGGGTAACTGCCGAAATAATCGCCGCGTAGTTGCCCGTTGCCAGCCACAGATTCAGCTGCAGATCGCGCCATAGCGGCAGTTTTTGGCTCTGCTCAAACACCGGTTTGCTGGCGTCAAGCTGGGCCTGAGTCAGCGTTGGTTTATTGTTGTTATTCAGGCGCAACGCGCGCAGCAGTTCGATATAGCTGACAAGCGGCGCATCGGGGAAAGCCTCCACCACGGACTGTTCGTAGAACGCCATGCCGTAGACATTATCGTATTCGATGACGATCTCACGCAGTTGCTGTGCGTCAGCCGATTGCTGAAGCGTCTGCTCATACAACCCCGCCAATTGCGGCCACGCCTGTAAATACCAGTTGATACGACGCAGCATACCGTGCGAGGAAGCGGCGTACAGGCCTTGCGGGTAGTGTTGCAGATAGGCTTGCGCCAGCGTCTGAGCCTGAGAAGCGTCCTCGCGGTTAATTTTTGTGATATCAAAATCGCCGTACTCGCCCACGCTGTTCTGGCTGCTTTTGTTCAACGCCGCACGTATCAGCATGTATTGCGCGGTCTCAGCCAGCCACGGACGATCGCTTTTGGCTAGCTGAGCGAAATCCTGTTCGGCGCTGGCATAATCACCGGCATAAAAACTGGCGGCTGCTGCCAGATAGCTTTTGTAGGACTGAGCTGGAGAATCTGCCGGGAGGGTGGCAAGCGATGACTCAATCTGCTCGCGGGTTGCCCCGGATAACAGTCCTGTACGCGCCTGGGCCAGGGCCTGACGCTGATTTGCCGTTAACGCTGAGTCGGCCAGCAGTCCGGCAAAAAACGCGCTGACGCTCGCGGTATTGTTCGAAACATGACGGTTCTCAAGCTCAGCGTCGTTGACGTTTATTTCGTCTGCGCTAATGTTCAGTTCGGCTATCTGTCGGGACAGGGGGCTGTCTTCGGCAGATACCTGCGCTGCGGCTGGCTGCGGGGCAATGTCATCCCACTGCGGATGATACGCAAAATAGAAATCGCGGGAGCGGGTGATGTCCGCCGGCATCGACTGCACCGGCAGAGCAAATGATTTCTCCTGGCTCAGCAGCCGCAGCAGGTTATCACGGCTGTCGTTTTCCGGATTGAAGGTGGGCGTGCCTTTCAGCAGGCAGCTGTCGTCGCTCCATTTGCAGTCTTCCATATCGAAAGAGGCGAATACCTGCGGGGCGGCGACCAATAATGAGCAAAGGGCAAAGGCAAGGGGTGTCTTCCTGACCATAGTCTTATTTCCTGTCTTTTTAGTGTGATACCGCTGTAATAATCAGGGTAATTCCCTCAACGGCAATAACTTCAACCTGCGTTCCGGCGCTCAAATCGTCGCGGGCGCTGACGGGCCATGAGCTGTCGCCGACGCGCATATGTCCGCGGCCATTGACCAGGGCAGTTTCCAGAATAAATCGACGGCCAACCAACTGCTGCCCGCGCTGGTTAAGATGGCTGTCGGCGGGTTTCTGATCTTGTACGCGCCTTGCCAGCCACTTCCACCACAGCCAGGCCGCCAGCAGGGTGAGTACGGCGAACATCGCCCCCTGCCACGCCCAGTCAAGCGGGATGAGCCACACCACCAGGCCGGTAATCACCGCCGCCACGCCGCTCCACAGCAGATAGCCGTTACCGCCCAGCATCTCGGCGGCGAGTAGCAGACCGCCGAGGCTGAGCCAGAAGATGTGCGGGTGCACCAGAATCATCGCTATCATGATTTTTTCCGTTCGCTGGCGCTGTCTTTCACCAGTTCGGCGATCCCGGCAATGGACCCCATCAGGCTGCTGGCATCCAGCGGCATCATCACCACTTTGCTGTTATTCGACGAACCGATGTGCTGCAGCGCTTCGGTGTATTTCTGCGCCACGAAGTAGTTCACGGCCTGAATATCCCCAGCGGCAATGGCCTCCGAAACCATCTGCGTCGCGCGGGCCTCGGCCTCTGCGGAACGTTCACGCGCTTCAGCCTGTAAAAATGCCGACTGGCGTTCACCTTCCGCTTTGAGGATTTTCGACTGTTTCTCACCTTCGGCCTTGACGATTTCTGCCTGACGGATCCCTTCCGCTTCAAGAATATAGGCACGCTTGGTACGTTCGGCTTTCATCTGCGCGTTCATGGCGTCGATAAGTTCTGCTGGGGGACGCACATCGCGGATTTCAATACGGGTGATTTTGATGCCCCAGGGATTCGTGGCCTCATCAACGATATGCAGCAGGCGCGTGTTGATGTTGTCGCGCTGGGAGAGCATTTCATCGAGTTCCATCGAGCCGAGAACGGTACGAATATTGGTCATGGTCAGGTTGATGATCGCCAGTTCCAGGTTGCTGACCTCATAAGCCGCTTTTGGCGCGTCGATCACCTGAATAAAGCAGACGGCATCAATCGCGACGTTGGCGTTGTCTTTGGAGATGACTTCCTGAGAGGGGATATCAAGCACCTGTTCCATCATGTTGATCTTACGACCGATGCGGTCCATGAACGGTACAACAAGGTTTAAACCCGGTTGCAGGGTTTTGGTGTAACGGCCAAAACGCTCGACCGTCCACTGATATCCCTGCGGGACGATTTTGACGCCAGCACCGACGATGACCAGCGCGACAAAAATGAGAATAGGAATAAAAATGAGCATTGATGAAACCTCCTGTTGTGTTGTCCTTTACTGCCTCATTAGTCAAATTATACCCGATTTATCAGGGTGGGCTCCCCTATAATAAATTACAGGGATAGACTGTCTGCACGAAAGAGGTAAAAAAGGGATTGGTAATGGAAGAAAGCAGCATTCTGCTTCAGTTAAAAAATGTCGCATGGCAGGCAGGGGCGACGCAGGTTCTCAATAACATCTGTTTTAATCTCCGGGCCGGAGAATTTAAGCTGATTACCGGCCAGTCTGGTTGCGGTAAAAGTACGTTACTCAAGATTGTGGCGTCATTAATCAGCCCGACTGCCGGTGAAATTCTCTTTGAGGGCAAGGAGATAAACACTCTTAAGCCTGAAACATATCGCCAGCAGGTTTCTTATTGTGCGCAAACGCCCGCGTTGTTTGGTGACACCGTTTACGACAACCTCATTTTCCCCTGGCAAATCCGCGATAAACGTCCGGATCCGGATGTGTTTCTTGCCGATCTGGCCCGTTTTGAGCTACCCGAAACGATCCTCAAAAAAAACATTAATGAGCTGTCCGGCGGTGAAAAGCAACGCGTCTCGTTAATTCGTAATTTACAGTTTCTGCCAAAAATCCTGCTGCTTGATGAAATCACCAGCGCGCTGGATGAAGCCAATAAACGGAATGTGAACGAATTAATTCACCACTATGTTCGCGATAAGAATATTGCTGTGCTGTGGGTGACGCACGACAAAGATGAAATTAATCATGCGGATAATGTCATAACCCTTCAACCGCACGCCGGGGAAATGCAGGAAGTAAGCAATGAACGAGCATAATATTACCAATGAATCACTGGCGTTAGCGATGATGCTGGTGGTGGTCGCGATACTGATCAGCAACAAAGAAAAACTGGCGCTGGAAAAAGATATTCTCTGGAGCGTTTGCCGGGCGGTGGTTCAGCTTATTATCGTTGGTTATGTGCTGAAATATATTTTCGGCGTTAACCACAGCATTCTGACCTTATTGATGGTGCTGTTTATCTGTTTCAACGCGGCCTATAACGCGCAAAAGCGCAGTAAATATATTGATAAAGCTTTTCTCTCGTCATTTATCGCCATCACGGCGGGGGCGGGGTTAACGCTGGCGGTGCTGGTTCTGTCAGGCTCTATCGAGTTTACCCCAATGCAGGTGATCCCAATTTCCGGCATGATTGCAGGCAATGCGATGGTTGCGGTAGGGCTGTGTTACAACAATCTGGGGCAGCGGTTTAACAGCGAACAGCAGCAAATTCAGGAAAAACTCAGCCTCGGTGCGACGCCGAAAGTGGCCTCCGCGCCGCTGATTCGCGACAGTATTCGCGCTTCGCTGATCCCGACGATCGATTCAGCGAAGACCGTGGGACTGGTGAGTTTACCGGGGATGATGTCCGGGTTGATCTTTGCAGGTATTGATCCGGTAAAAGCGATTAAGTATCAGATTATGGTGACGTTTATGCTGCTTTCGACCGCCAGTCTGTCAACCATTATCGCCTGCTACCTGACCTATCGGAAGTTCTATAATTCACGTCACCAACTGGTGGTGACGCATTTGAAAAAAAACTAATGGAGTACCGGATGGCGCGGGCCTACGGGGAGATTGTAGGCCCGATTAGCGCAAGCGCCATCAGGCAAATGCAGCGGATTAGTACAACAGCGCGTACAGCTGGCGGCGGTATTTCGAGGCCAGCGCATCGCCGGTGCCCAGTGCGGCAAGGATCTCCTGGAAGGTTTTACGCGCCTGACCGTCGGCTGCAGTGAGATCTTTCTTCAGGTGACTGAACAGCAATTCCAGTGATTCCTCGTTACGTCCGACCTGGTGTAACTGAATGGCCAGTTGAGTTGCCAGCGCCGCATCCTGTGGATTGCTGGCGACCTGCTGCTGCAACTGTTGGATTTCAGGTGTATCAGCCGCCTGCTTCAGCAGTTCGATCTGTGCCACCAGCCCCTGATAACGGGTGTCCTGATCCTGCAACGGGATAGTTTTCAGTACCGCTTCGGCTTCGTCAGAACGGTTCAGGGCGATTTGCGTTTCCGCCAGCAGCAGGCCAATTTCGCTGCTCTGATTGGAGATCTGCCATGCTTCTTTCAGCAGCGGCAGCGCATCAGCGTGATTGCCGGCTTCGATGAACTCGATCGCCTGGCGCGCTTTCAGCTCTTCCTCGCTCGGTAACACTTTCTCCAGCAGCGCGCGAATAACTTCTTCCGGCTGCGGGCCCTGGAATCCATCTACCGGCTGACCGTTCTGGAACAGATAAACCGTGGGGATCGCGCGCAGACCAAACTGGGAGGCGATCATCTGCTCGGCGTCGCAATCTAACTTGGCGAGAATAAACTGACCGTTGTACTGAGCAACAAGGCTCTCCAGTACCGGCGTTAATTGCAGACAATGCTGGCTGCGCTCAGACCAAAAATAGAACAGGACCGGCGTGGTCATCGACTGTTCAAGGGTCTGCTGGAGGTTCGATTCGTTAATGTTAACAATATTCTGTGTGGACATGGAGTTACTCTCTTTTGTCGATTTCTTGTTACATGGGGGCTGACGCGCGTGCTTCAACTCAACCCTGTAAAATTTTGTCCATTATGCGGCCTGGCAACAGGCGCTTCAGTAGCATAACTGCCCAGGTCACCAGCGTAACCGGATAACGCAGCTTTGGTTTGTCGCTCTCAAACGCATGACGCACTTTGGCGACAACCGCTTGTGGCCCCAGCGTAAAACGCGCGGCAATTCCGGGGTTTTCCACGGGAGCATCGCTCTGGGTCTGGTTGACGTTTTCGGTAAAGCGGGTGCGAATAGGGCCTGGCTCAATCAGGCTGACCTTAATCCCGCTGTGGCGCAGCTCCATACGCAGCGCGTCGGACCAGGCTTCCAGCGCATATTTGCTGGCGGCATAGGCCCCGCGTCCCGGCGTTGAGATCAATCCCATTACCGACGAGGTCATCACAATTCGTCCTTCGCTGTGGGGTAGCATGGCGGGTAACAGGCGCATGGTAAGCTGATGTGCGCCGAAGAAGTTGGCGGAAAACTGCTGTTCCATCTGCTCGCGGCTGATGGTGGGCAGTGGGCCATAGACGCCGTATCCGGCGTTGTTAAAGATCCCATACAAACGATTATCGGTCAGGGCTATCACCTCATCAGCCGCGCGATCTACGCTCTCGGGTGAATCCAGATCCAGCAATATGCCGGTGAATCCCATGCTGTTCATACGCGCCACATCGTCAGGTTTGCGACAGCCTGCCAGAATTTGAAAACCCTGGCGCTTTAGCTCAAGCGCGCTTTCCAGACCGATTCCGCTGGAACATCCTGTTATTAAGACCGATTTTTGCATAACTTTACCTGTCAGGATCTCCGTTGTTTTACGAGTCGTGATTTACTAGAGGAGTGAGATGTTGCGCCATCCAGTCGGCAATAAACGGCTGGGCGTCACGGTTAGGATGAATACCATCATCCTGCATCCACTGGGGTTTCAGATAAACCTCTTCCATAAAAAAGGGCAGCAGAGGTATATCAAACTCTTTGGCGAGTTTTGGATAAATCGCGCTAAAGCTTTCATTATAACGGCGACCGTAGTTTGCCGGCAGACGAATTTGCATCAGCAGCGGTTCGGCATTTGCTGCTTTCACATCCTGCAGAATCGTGCGCAGGGTTTGTTCGGTTTGCGCAGGCGCAAAACCGCGCAGACCGTCGTTGCCGCCAAGTTCGACCAGCACCCAGCGCGGCTGGTGCTGCTTCAGTAATGCAGGCAGACGGGCCAGACCCTGCTGCGAGGTGTCGCCGCTAATACTGGCATTCACCACCGGCGTTTTGGTTTGCCATTTATCATTAAGTAGCGCAGGCCACGCGGCGCTGGCGGACATACGGTATCCGGCGCTCAGGCTGTCACCCAGAATTAATAACGTGTCCGCTGCGGCGGCGCGGAAAGTTAACAGGACCAGGAACAGGAAAGGCCAATGCCAGCGGAAAACATTGTTGAAGTTCATCATCTTAAGAAATCCGTCGGTCAGGGTGATCATGAGCTATCCATCCTTACCGGAGTTGAACTGGTTGTCAAACGCGCCGAGACCATTGCGCTGATTGGCGAGTCGGGTTCAGGAAAATCCACACTGCTGGCGATCCTCGCCGGGCTGGACGATGGCACCAGCGGTGAAGTCAGTCTGGTGGGGCAGGCGCTGCACACCATGGATGAAGAAGCCCGGGCACAGCTGCGGGCGCGACACGTGGGTTTTGTCTTCCAGTCATTCATGTTAATTCCGACCCTTAACGCGCTGGAAAACGTCGAGTTGCCCGCGTTGTTGCGCGGTGAAAACAGTGGAAAAAGTCGCGACGGGGCAAAAACGTTGCTGGAGCAACTGGGGCTGGGAAAACGTCTTGATCATCTTCCGGCCCAGCTTTCCGGTGGGGAGCAGCAGCGCGTGGCGCTGGCGCGGGCGTTTAACGGTCGCCCTGACGTGCTGTTTGCCGATGAACCGACGGGCAATCTGGACCGCCAGACCGGAGACAAAATCGCCGACCTGCTGTTTTCTCTGAACCGGGAACATGGCACCACCCTGATTCTGGTGACCCATGATTCTCAACTGGCGGCGCGTTGCGATCGGCGTTTACGCCTGGTGAACGGACAGTTGCAGGAGGAGGCATGATTGCACGCTGGTTCTGGCGCGAATGGCGCTCGCCTTCATTACTGATTGTCTGGCTGGCGCTGAGCCTGGCCGTGGCCTGCGTGCTGGCTCTGGGCAATATCAGCGATCGTATGGAAAAAGGGCTGAGCCAGCAAAGCCGTGAGTTTATGGCGGGAGATCGGTCGCTGCAAAGTTCGCGTACCGTGCCGAAAGCGTGGATTGACGAGGCGCGACAGCGTGGCCTGAAAGTGGGCGAACAGCTGACCTTTGCCACTATGACCTTTGCCCGGGATACGCCGCAGTTGGCGAACGTCAAAGCGGTGGATGATGTGTATCCGATGTATGGCACGTTGCAAACCAATCCGCCGGGACTGAAACCTCAGCCTGGCTCGGTGCTGCTGGCTCCGCGTCTGATGGCGTTGCTGAACTTAAAAATCGGTGATTCCATCGACGTGGGTGATGCCACGCTGCGCATCGCCGGGGAAGTGGTGCAGGAGCCGGATGCCGGTTTTAATCCGTTCCAGATAGCGCCGCGCCTGATGATGAACGTGGCGGATGTCGAAAAAACGGCGGCGGTCCAGCCGGGGAGCCGGGTGACCTGGCGCTATAAATTTGGCGGGACACCGCAGCAACTGGAAGCCTATGAAAAATGGCTGCTCCCGCAGTTAAAGCCTGAACAGCGCTGGTATGGGCTGGAGCAGGATGAAGGGGCGCTGGGGAAATCACTGGAGCGTTCGCAACAGTTCCTGCTGCTGTCGGCGCTGCTAACCCTGCTGCTGGCGGTCGCTGCGGTTGCCGTGGCGATGAGCCATTACTGCCGCAGTCGTTACGATCTGGTGGCTATTCTGAAAACCCTTGGCGCGGGCAGAGCACAGTTGCGCAGGCTGATTGTTGGTCAATGGCTGATGGTGCTGGTGCTGTCTGGCGTGACCGGAGGGTTATTCGGGCTGTTGTTTGAACGCGTGCTGGTGGTATTACTTAAGCCGGTACTGCCCGGCGAACTGCCGCCTGCCAGTCCCTGGCCGTGGCTATGGGCATTAGGCACCATGACGGTCATTTCTCTGCTGGTGGGGTTACGCCCTTACCGTTTGCTGCTGGCGACTCAGCCACTGCGGGTACTGCGCCGTGACGTGGTGGCAAACGTCTGGCCGCTGAAGTTTTATTTGCCGGTGGTATTGATAGTCGTGATTGCCCTGCTCGCCGGACTGATGGGCGGAAGCCCGCTGCTGTGGGCCGTGCTGGCCGGAGCGGTAGTGCTGGCGCTTTTGTGCGGGGTGCTCGGCTGGATGCTGCTCAACGTGCTGCGTGGCCTGACGCTCACCTCGCTGCCGCTGCGTTTAGCGGTCAGTCGGCTGTTGCGCCAGCCGTGGTCAACGCTCAGTCAGCTGTCGGCATTTTCGCTTTCCTTTATGTTGCTGGCGCTGCTGCTGGTACTGCGTGGCGACCTGCTCGACCGCTGGCAGCAGCAAATGCCGCCGGAAAGCCCGAACTATTTTCTCATCAACATTGCCACCGAACAGGTGGTTCCACTCAAGGCTTTCCTGGCTGAGCATCAGGTGATCCCGGAATCGTTCTATCCGATTGTGCGGGCGCGTCTGACGGCGATCAATGAGAAGCCGACCGAAGGCAATCACGATGAGGCGCTGAACCGCGAGCTTAATCTGACCTGGCAGGATACCCGACCGGATCATAACCCGATCGTTGCCGGAAGCTGGCCGCCAAAAGCGGGCGAAGTCTCGATGGAAGAGGGGCTGGCGAAACGGCTGAACGTCAAGCTTGGCGATCGGGTGACCTTTATGGGCGATACCCAGGATTTCAGCGCCACGGTCAGCAGTCTGCGCAAAGTGGACTGGGAAAGCCTGCGCCCCAACTTCTTCTTTATCTTTCCCTCCGGCGCGCTGGACGCTCAGCCGCAAAGCTGGTTAACCAGCTTTCGCTGGGAGAACGGCAACGGCATGCTGACGCAGCTTAACCGCGAATTCCCGACTATCAGCCTGCTGGATATTGGCGCAATCCTCAAACAGGTGAGCCAGGTGCTGGAGCAGGTGAGCCGGGCACTGGAGGTGATGGTGGTGCTGGTTACCGCTTGCGGTATGTTGCTGCTATTGGCACAGGTCCAGGTCGGAATGCGTCAGCGTCATCAGGAACTGGTGGTCTGGCGCACGCTGGGCGCGGGTAAGAAGCTGCTGCGTACCACGCTATGGTGCGAGTTCGCCATGCTCGGAATGGTCGCTGGACTGGTGGCTGCTATCGGCGCGGAAACCGCACTGGCGGTGCTGCAAACCCGAGTGTTTGATTTTCCGTGGGAGCCAGACTGGCGACTGTGGGTCGTGTTGCCGCTTTGTGGGGCATTGTTGCTCTCGTTATGCGGCGGATGGCTCGGTTCACGTCTGCTAAAAGGCAAAGCGCTGTTCCGTCAGTTCAGTAGTTAATTCATATTCGTGATGATTACGCACCGGTTTTTTAAATCGGTGCGTTTTTTATCTATTTAGCACAAATTGATAACTCATTGATATTTAACAGCACAGAACAATAAAAACCCGACAACACGAGTGTATTAATAAACGTTAATATTTGTATGCTGAATAATTGGCAGGCTATCTATCAAGGTACAAATAATGACTATAAAAAAAACGGCGCTGGCGGTATCGATCGGCGCAGCAGTGGCATTAACGACGTTCGCCTCCCAGGCGGAAATCACGGTCCTGAAACAAGATCCACAGGCGGGCAACCCGCTGAGCCGTCTTAACTTCACCGTTGGCGGGAGTATTCGTCCGCAGTTCCAGAATATGGCCGGTGATGATGGTAAGAATGGCTACAAACGTAATGGTTTCGACGGCGGGACGCGTTTCCGCTTCGCCGCTGATTACTATCTGTTTGATGACATCAGCTGGGTGAGTTATTACGAGCTGGGCGTTAACTTCCCGGCAATGTTCAACTGGGATAATCACTATGCTAACGGCGCCAACGATACCACGCGTCGTATGTTGTACACCGGTCTGAAGAGCGCGACCTGGGGTACGCTGACCTTCGGTCAACAGAACAGCATTTACTATGATGTGGTTGGTGCGAAAACGGATATCTGGGACTACGACATGATCGGTCAGGCACCAGGTAACGGTATCAATGGCGACTATGACGGTTCCTATCGTACGCGTAAATCACTGAAGTATAAGAAAACGGTTGGTGATGTTGATCTCTACGCATCTTATCTGTTCAGCGATGATTACAACCCGAACAATGGTCTGCGCTACAAGCGTAAAGGCGGTGGCTCGCTGGGTGTGGATTATCACATCACCGATGACCTGACCTGGGGTACGGCGTGGAACTACACCCGCGCGGAAATGCGTGGCGACACCAGCAAAACCTACGATCAAAACATCGTCGGTACCGCGCTGAGCTGGAAACCGGACAACTGGACCTTCTCGATGGGCGGCGGTTGGTATCAAAACTTCATGACCACCAAAAAAGTCTCCGTTAACGATTACTTTGCCGGTGATGCCTGGGGTCTGGAATACTTCGCGGGTTACACCTTCCCGGTTGGTCAGTATGCGCTGAAATCCGTTCAACCCTACGTTATGGGCGACCGTATTGAATACGTGAATGGTCGTAACTACCTGCGTACCGACAATGGTGTGGGTATCAGCTTCCAGCTGGACTACGGTTTCCGTGTTGATTACGAACACGTCTTCACCTCCAGCACCGACAATCTGGGTGATATGAACCTGGTTCGTCTGCGTTACGACTTCTAAGTCAATTTCCCTGCCAAAACCGGGTAACCAGAAGGTTATCCGGTTTTTTACTATCCTTTGCTGAAAAACACATTAGTACCTTCAACGTACATTCAACGACATATCCCGCAACATCATGAAATAATTTCAAGGACAGCAGGTTGTGATCTGTGTCATGTTAACAATCAGCCTGTTAACAGGCCAACAAGAACAACGCCGCAAGAACGGCGTGAGACATGACACCACAACGTTAAAATGGAGAAATTATGGGATTGCGTCAGAGTTTACGCGTCGCGACCGGAGCGCTGTTACTGGCCTGTGGATTACAACTTGCTCATGCGAACAGTGACCCGCATACCATCGTGTTTGGCGTCGCACCTGGGCCGTACGGCGATATGGTGAAACAGGCCATTGCCCCTACGCTGAAAGAGAAAGGCTATAAGGTAGTGGTGCGCGAATTCAGCGACTACGTGCAGCCGAACATGGCGCTTTCCAACGGCAGTATTGATGCCAACTTGTTCCAGCACTCGCTCTACTTTGACAAATTCACCGCTGATAAAGGACTGAAGCTGAGCAAGCTGATTGTGGTCCCGACGGCCGGGATGGGTTTTTACTCACATAAAATCAAAAGCCTGGATGAGTTAAAAAAAGGGGATGTGATCACGCTTTCCAATGATCCAACCAATCTGGCTCGCGGTCTGCGTTTCCTGCAGTCTATTGGCCTTATTACCATCAAAGACACTATCGATCCGACTAAAGCCTCTGAGCGCGATATCGCCAGCAACCCGAAAGGGCTGGTGTTTAAACCGCTGGAAGCGGCGCAGCTGCCGCGTACCCTGGACGGTGTGACCGGCGCGCTGGTCAACGGTAACTTTGCCGTGGCGGCAAAACTGGATCTCGCCAGCGCCATTAAGCAAGAGCATCTGGACGAAAATCTGAAAAATATCATAGCGGTACGCAGTGAAGATGCGGATAAACCGTTCGCGAAAGATATTGTGGCGGCGGTGAAATCTCCGGCGTATCGCGCGGTGATCGACGATCCGCAAAATATCTACAGCGCCTTCCAGAAACCGGAATGGATGTCGGCAGCCCAATAATCGCTGCGCACAAGGTTAACAGGGGCAGCGGCGACTGCCCTTTTCGCATTTCTGAGGTGGCTATGATTGAGATAGAAAAGGTTTGCGTGGATTTTAGCGCAGGCCGTGGACCATCAACCCGGGCGGTTGATGACGTCAACTTGCGCATAGGCGCAGGCGAGATATTTGGCATTGTCGGGACCAGCGGCGCGGGGAAAAGTACGCTGCTGCGCACCCTGAACGCCTTAACGCGACCAAGCCTGGGAAGCGTAAAGGTTAACGGCGTAGAAATTTCCGCGCTGGAAGGGGCGCAACTACGTAAAGCCCGTCAGCGTATTGGGATGATTTTTCAGCATTTTAATCTGATGCATACCCGTACCGTGGCGCAAAACGTCGCTTTCAGCCTGAAGGCTGCCGGATGGGAGCGCAGTAAAATTGGCCCACGCGTCAGCGAAATCCTGACGCTGGTGGGGCTGTCTGACAAGGCAAACCGCTTTCCTGTACAGCTCAGCGGCGGGCAAAAGCAGCGCGTTGGTATTGCCCGTGCGATTGCCAATCACCCCGATGTGCTGCTGTGTGATGAACCGACCTCTGCGCTGGATCTGGAAACATCGGCCACTATTCTGGCATTGCTTAAGCAGATCAACCAACAGTTGGGGATCACGATCGTGCTGATCACTCACGAGATGAACGTGATCAAATCGATTTGCGATCGTGTGGCGGTGATGTCCGGCGGCAAGGTGGTGGAGTCCGGTGAGGTGTTTGACGTTTTTGCTCACCCGCAGCACGCTTTCACGCAGCAACTGGTGTCGCATACCCTCAATCTGACGCTACCCGAACGCTTGCGCCAGCATTTGCCTGGCCAGTTGCTGAAAATTCTGTTCATCGGCGATTCGGCGGAACAGCCGGTGTTGTCAGAAGTCGCGGTTAAATTTGGTGTGGCGGTGAACATTCTGCACGGCAAAATTGAATATATCGGCGAGCGTGCGCTGGGGATTCTGGTGGTGCAACTGACCGCGCCGCATAACCCTTCTGCGGTGGATGTCGCCGTGGAGCATATTCGTCAACGCACGGCACAGGTGGAGGTGATTCGTGGATGATTTATTGCCTGATTTGACGCTGGCGTTTAATGAAACCTTTCAGATGCTAAGCATCTCTACGGTGCTGGCGATTATTGGCGGTCTGCCGCTCGGTTTTCTTATTTTCGTCACCGACCGGCATTTATTCTGGCAAAACCGTTTTGTGTATCTGCTCAGCTCCGTGCTGGTGAATATCATCCGTTCGGTGCCGTTTGTGATCCTGCTGGTGCTGCTGCTGCCGCTCACACAGTTTTTACTCGGAAATACCATTGGGCCGATTGCGGCGTCGGTCCCGCTCTCGGTGGCGGCAATCGCTTTTTATGCCCGTCTGGTCGACAGCGCACTGCGTGAAGTCGATAAAGGCATTATTGAAGCGGCGGAAGCCTTTGGTGCCAGCCCGATGCGTATCATCTGCACCGTTCTGTTACCTGAAGCGAGCGCGGGTCTGCTGCGTGGGTTGACGATAACGCTGGTGAGTCTGATCGGTTACTCCGCGATGGCCGGAATCGTTGGTGGCGGTGGGGTAGGCGACCTGGCGATTCGCTTTGGTTATTACCGCTATGAAACCCAGGTCATGATCGTCACCGTGGTGGCGCTGATTATTCTGGTGCAGGTCGTTCAGGTGCTGGGCGACTGGCTGGCGAAACGCGCGGATAAGCGCGACAGACACTGATCACTGTGCGTTAAGCCATCCGGCAACGTCCTGCCATGTGCCGCGAAAGACGACTTTCGCGGCTTTCTTTTCCAGTTGATAACGATACATCGGGTCGTAATACTCGTTGAGCAACGGCACCAGCCAGCCCATATGGGCGTCGGTACTGCCCGTCGCTTGCTGTTCGCGCAGAGCCACGTCGAGCAGGGCGGTCAGCTCGGCAAAACGTTGTAAACCCAGACGGCGGCGAATAGCAAACAGGCCGTGGTGCAGATACTCGCTATACTCCTGCCAGCCCTGACTCTCGCCATAAGCATGGGTAAAATCGTGGTGCATCCGCACGAAATACTCTTCGCGCAGTCGCTCCAGACGACGCTCAAAAGGATCGTCCACCACTGCAATAGATGCCTGGGTCATGCGTTCGCGCAGGCATTCGGGTAGATGATTAGCCCCGATCATGCGGCCTTCATCTTCCAGTACCCACAGACGCAGATCCTGACGGCTGTCGGTTCTGAGCATTTCGACCGCCAGCAGGTTTTCAAAACTCGCCTGACTCAACTGCGGTTCAACGGTGCGACCAAACGAGGAACCGCGATGGTGCGCCAGACCTTCGAGATCCACGCCGTTCGGCTGCTGTTGCACCAGCTGCGTTTTACCGTTCCCGGTACAGCCGCCAATTAAGACGATCGGCTTTTGCACTAATTTTTCAGTCAGTTGAATCGCCGCCTGACGCAGGGCTTTGTAGCCACCGTGTATCAGCGGGTAGTCAATCCCGGACTCGTGCAGCCACTGTTGCACAATGTGCGAACGCTGACCGCCGCGCGCGCAGCATAAATAACCCGCAGGATTTTGACGACAGGCGTCCAGCCAGGCCTTCATACGTTGTTGGCGAGTCTCGCCGCAGACCAATTGATGGCCGAGCGTGAGGGCTGCCTCGGGTCCCTGACGTTTATAACAGGTACCCACGGCGGCACGTTCGTCATCGTTCATCAGGGGAAGGTTGATTGCGCCCGGCATTGCGCCTTGCAGAAATTCGACGGGGGCGCGTACATCGATTATAGGCGTACCAGCGAGCAAAATTGCGCGATAGTCCGTTCCATCGTTCATGTGTGATCCTGAAAATACAAAAACAGCAATGGAGGGGATTTTACGCGCCAGAGGAGGGGCCGGGGAAGGATAAAATCAAATCCCCGGCATTAATGGCTTATTTCAGCGTTGACTGCGCCCAGATAATACCGCTGGCATATTCCGGCGGCAGCAGGGGGATAAGCGCTTCCAGCGTCGCGCTAAGACGCGCGGTATCGCTGTCGCTCAGGTTCAGGTGTCCCACCTTACGCCCTTCACGCACCTCTTTGTCATACCAGTGCAGATGCACCAGCGGCAGCTTCAGCCAGTCGTAGTTCAGGTCGCTACCAATCAGATTTACCATCACCGAATGAGTGTTCACTATCGGCGTGGGTAACGGTAGGTTGGTAATGGCGCGCAGGTGCAGCTCAAACTGGCTGATGCTGGCACCGTTTTGCGTCCAGTGCCCGCTGTTGTGCACGCGTGGAGCCAGTTCGTTAATCAGCAGACCTTCCGGGGTGATGAAACATTCCATCGCCATCACGCCGACATAGCCCAGCTCCTGCATGATGGCAGAGAGCATCGCTTCGGCCTGTTTCTGCTGTTTGCCGTTAGCCTGCGGGAAGACCACGCTGGTGCGCAGAATGCCGTCCTGGTGCAGGTTATGGGTCAGCGGATAGAAGACGGTGCTACCGTCGTGCGCACGAGCGCCAACCAGTGAGACTTCACCAGAGAAGTTGATTCCCTGCTCAACGATGCACTCGCCGTAGCAGTCGTCCGGCAGTTGTTCGGTTTCATTTGCGCGCAAACGCCACTGCCCACGACCGTCGTAACCGCCGACGCGACGTTTCACGATCGCCAGCTCACCGAGTTTGTCGAATACTGCAGGCCATTCGCTTTTATCCGCCAGCAACTGCCACGGCGCAGTTGCCAGGCCGAGCTTGTCAAAAAGCTGCTTTTGCGTCAGACGGTCGGCAATAATTGGGAAAACGTCGCGGTTGACAAATGCCGGATGGCGCGCGAGCTCGCGGGTGAGCGCCGTTTCCGGCCAGCGCTCAATCTCAGCGGTGATCACGCTTTGCTGAAAAGGGACCGCTGCTGGTTCGGCATCCAGCCCGACGGGCCAGACCGCAATGCCCAGCGGCTCACCGGCCTGGCGCAGCATGCGCCCTAACTGACCGTTACCGAGTACGCAGACCTGCTTCATGCCGCACCTCGCGGGTCCGGATTCTCCAGCACCTCGTCGGTTTGTACTTTGCGCCAGTCGTTCAGACGCTGGTGTAATGCTTTGTCGTGTGTTGCCAGAATTTGTGCTGCCAGCAGGGCCGCATTTGCCGCGCCCGCTTTGCCGATAGCCAGCGTTCCGACCGGAATACCGCGCGGCATCTGTACGATGGAGTAAAGGCTATCTACGCCGCTCAGCGCCGCGCTTTGCACCGGGACGCCTAAAACAGGCACCAGCGTTTTAGCCGCAATCATGCCCGGCAGATGCGCAGCGCCACCCGCACCGGCAATGATCACCTGATAGCCGTTCTCTTCTGCGCTTTCGGCGAAGCTAAACAGCTTGTCAGGGGTGCGGTGGGCGGAGACGACTTCAACATGATGCGGCACGTTCAGAATTTCGAAGATTTCGGCGGCGAACTGCATGGTAGCCCAGTCGCTTTTGGACCCCATCACGATGGCGACACGCGCCGGGTTATTGCGGGAAGACATGCGTCTGAAAACTCCTGTGATGCACTACACTCGACTTTTGAGGCAACAGAGAATAGCATAATTCGCCGTCAAGGAAAACGATTGCGCGCTTTACACTTCACCCTTCAGGCAGCCTCTGTAGCTGGCTGCATCTCAACGAGTTTTGTGTAAAGAGGAACTGGATATCTGCGGAATTAAAACGGAAATGCGATCAGTTCAACGTCATCTGGCGTGACTTTGATCATCGACCCTTCGGTGTGCCATGCGCCTAATACCACGCGAAAAGCGGGTTGCTCATTGGCCGTAAGCTCGTGGACTGCCGGGCGGTGGGTGTGGCCGTGAATTAACCACTGGACCAGATGCTTTTCCATCTCGGTGATGACGGCCTGCGGATTCACATCCATGATCGCCAGTGACTTGCTGCTGTTGGCCGCTTTGCTATTGGCGCGCATTTTCGCGGCGATACGTTGGCGAACGAACAGAGGTAAGGAGAGGAACAGCTTCTGTAGCCAGGGTTGATGTACTTTGGCGCGAAACGCCTGATAGCCTGCATCGTCTGTACACAAAGTGTCGCCATGCATGATCAATACCTTGCGGCCATACAGGTTGAGTACTTTTTTCTCAGGCAGCAAGCTCATGCCGCTTTCACGGGCAAAACGTTTGCCGAGCAGAAAATCTCGGTTGCCGTGAATAAAAAAGCAGGGAACGCCGGAATCAACCAGTGATTTTATCGCCGCGGCTATTTCATTATGCAGTGGGGTTGGGTCGTCGTCGCCAATCCAGGCTTCAAACAGGTCGCCGAGAATGTACAGTGCATCAGCTTTTCGCGCATCACCGGCTAAAAAACGCAGAAAACCGGCGGTGATCGCCGGTTCTTCTGTGCAGAGGTGAAGATCTGCAATAAACAGTGTCGTCACGATTACTCGCTGACGGTCACGTTTTCGATGATGACGTCTTCTTTTGGCACATCCTGGTGCATACCGCTGCGACCAGTTGAAACGCCTTTGATTTTATCAACCACGTCCATGCCTTCAACAACTTCAGCAAACACGCAATAACCCCAACCCTGCATGCTTTCGCCGGAGAAGTTCAGGAAGTCGTTGTCTGCAACGTTGATGAAGAACTGTGCGGTTGCGGAGTGCGGAGCCTGAGTACGCGCCATCGCCAGCGTACCACGGGTGTTTTTCAGACCGTTGTTCGCTTCGTTTTTGATCGCTTCTTTCGTGGCTTTTTGCTTCATGCCCGGTTCGAAACCGCCGCCCTGGATCATGAAACCGTTAATAACACGGTGGAAAATGGTGTTGTTGTAAAAACCTTCGCGGCAGTAGTCCAGGAAGTTTTTAACTGTTTCAGGCGCTTTATCATCAAACGTTTTGATTACGATATCGCCGTGATTAGTGTGGAAAGTAACCATTTTTGCATCCTGTTCCGATAGATTGGTGCTTCGACCCCGTGGAGGGTCAGAGTTAGGGGTGTGTTATAGCATAACCGCAAGCTGCGATCACCTCGCAAAGTGTGCTGCTTCCGGTCTAAATTATGGGTATTATACAGACTTTACTATCCACACACGTCTACACGGAATCTTCGATGTTAAAAATCTTTAATACACTGACGCGCCAAAAAGAGGAATTCAAACCTATTCATGCCGGGGAAGTCGGCATGTACGTGTGTGGTATTACAGTTTACGATCTCTGTCATATTGGCCACGGACGTACCTTCGTTTCTTTCGACGTTGTCGCGCGCTATTTGCGCTTCCTCGGCTATAAGCTGAAATATGTGCGCAACATTACCGATATTGATGACAAAATCATCAAGCGCGCGAATGAAAACGGTGAGAGCTTTGTGGCGTTGGTCGACAGAATGATCGCGGAAATGCATAGCGATTTCGACGCGCTGAATATTCTGCGCCCGGATCTGGAGCCGCGCGCTACGCACCATATCGCTGAGATTATTGAAATCACTGAACAGCTGATTGCCAAAGGTCACGCATATGTTGCTGATAACGGCGACGTGATGTTCGACGTGCCGACTGACCCGAATTATGGTCAGCTGTCACGCCAGGATCTGGATCAGCTGCAGGCGGGCGCACGCGTTGATGTGGTTGATGTGAAGCGCAACCCGATGGACTTCGTGCTGTGGAAAATGTCCAAAGAAGGCGAGCCGAGCTGGCCGTCTCCGTGGGGCGCGGGTCGTCCTGGCTGGCACATCGAATGTTCGGCGATGAACTGCAAACAGTTGGGCAACCATTTTGATATTCATGGCGGTGGTTCGGATCTGATGTTCCCGCACCATGAAAACGAAATCGCTCAGTCCACCTGTGCGCATGACGGTGAATACGTTAATTACTGGATGCACTCCGGGATGGTGATGGTTGACCGGGAGAAAATGTCCAAATCGTTGGGCAACTTCTTTACCGTGCGTGACGTGCTGAAATACTACGACGCCGAAACCATTCGCTACTTCCTGATGTCTGGTCATTACCGTAGCCAGTTAAACTACAGCGAAGAGAACCTGAAGCAGGCGCGTTCTGCGCTGGAGCGTCTGTATACCGCGCTGCGCGGCACCGATAAGTCCGTTGCCCCAGCCGGTGGCGAAGCCTTTGAAGCGCGCTTCATTGAAGCGATGGACGATGACTTCAATACGCCGGAAGCCTACTCCGTGCTGTTTGATATGGCGCGTGAGGTTAACCGCCTGAAGGGTGAAGATATGGCGGCGGCTAACGGTATGGCTTCGCATCTGCGTAAGCTTTCCAGCGTGCTGGGCCTGCTGGAACAGGAGCCCGAAGCATTCCTGCAAAGCGGTGCGCAGGCGGATGACGGTGAAGTTGCTGAAATTGAAGCGTTAATCCAGCAGCGTCTGGATGCCCGTAAAGCCAAAGACTGGGCGGCAGCTGACGCCGCGCGTGACCGTCTCAATGAGATGGGTATCGTGCTGGAAGATGGCCCGCAGGGCACTACCTGGCGCCGTAAGTAATGATATTGATTGCCGGATGGCGGCTCGCGCCCTGTCCGGCAATCAATGTACGAATGTCGGTCGGATAAGACGCTTGTCGTATCCGGCAAATTAATATTTCCGATACCACCACAGCACACCCATCATCATAACTCCCGGTAGCCATACCCATATCAACTCCGAAATTATCACCTGGTGCCCGTATGGTGTGGCGTAGCGAGATAGCGCAAACGGGGCGACTTTAATCACCTGCCACGGTGCAAAGAAGCGTTCATCCGACCACGGCCACAGCCAGCCGACGCCTTTGCCGCCAGTGGTGACCGAATCCAACAGGCTGTGCGACAGCAGTGAAACCGTCAGGAATAGCCAGCAGCGAATTAATCCTGCCTTAAACCATCGTCGACCCATCCATACGCAGAGCAGCGGTACCACGAAGGCGAACAGCAGCGAATGGGTAAAACCACGGTGACCAAACACGTTGCCGTAGGCGACGCCAAGCTTAAACGACAGTACGTCGGCATCCGGCAGCATAGCCAGAATGACGCCAGTAAACAGTAATTGCGGGGGGATGACTTTACGCCCGAGACCTAATCCTAAACAGAGAGGAACGGCAGCGTGGGTAACGATTGTTGGCATGATGATCGCTTCATGTGGAAAAACAACATGCTAACAGTTCACTGTGAAGTGGTGATGAAGTCATTATCTGAAAACGAGGGAGGAAGTGGCCGGACAGGGGTTAACCTCATCCGGCACCTGGGATCACGCCACGACGTTAATGCTGTGGCCTTCAAAGCTGACGGTCTGTCCGGCAACGATTTTGCAGCGTTTACGCGTTTCTACCGCACCATCGACCTTCACTAACCCTTCGCCAATAGCAATTTTTGCCTGGGCGCCGCTTTCGCTCCAGCCTTCCAGCTTCAGTAAATCGCAGAGTTCAACGTGTGGGTGTTTACCCAGTGAAAATGTGGCCATCTTAAACGTCCTTTACATCATGATATTCAACACACGCCTGCAGCGTGTTTTCGATAAGTGTGGCGACCGTCATTGGGCCTACGCCGCCGGGTACCGGCGTGATATATGACGCGCGTGCGGCAGCATCTTCAAAGACCACATCGCCAACAACCTTACCATTCTCCAGACGGTTGATGCCGACATCAATCACAATCGCACCTTCTTTGATCCACTCGCCGGGAATAAAGCCAGGTTTGCCGACGGCAACAATCAGCAGGTCTGCATGCTCTACATGGCGACGCAGATCTTTGGTGAACCGGTGGGTGACGGTGGTGGTGCAGCCAGCCAGCAGCAGCTCCATGCTCATCGGGCGGCCAACAATATTCGACGCGCCAATAACGACCGCATTCAGACCGTAGGTGTCGATATTGTAACGCTCAAGCAGAGTCACAATACCGCGCGGAGTACACGGGCGCAGGCGCGGCGCACGCTGGCACAGGCGACCAACGTTATACGGGTGGAAACCGTCAACGTCTTTATCCGGCGCAATACGCTCGAGAACTTTAACGTTGTCGATACCCGCAGGTAACGGTAGCTGGACCAGAATACCGTCGATGGTGGTATCTGCATTGAGCGTATCGATCAGCTCGAGCAGCTCCGCCTCGCTGGTGGTTTCAGGCAGGTCATAGGAGCGGGAGACAAACCCCACCTCGTCACAGGCTTTGCGTTTACTCGCGACATAAATCTGCGAAGCCGGGTTGCTACCTACCAGCACAACAGCCAGGCCTGGGGCGCGTAATCCAGCCGCTAAACGCGCCTGAACTTTTTGAGCAACCTCAGAGCGCACCTGCTGCGCAATCGTTTTACCGTCAATAATCTTTGCTGCCATCAGAGAGAGGATTCCGTCTGTTACGTTAAATCGAAGGGGATGCCGCTATTTTGTCAGAAGCGGGACGTGCTGTCAGTTTTCGTTTGCATTTTTACGTGCGCCAGGGGGCGTCACGATCTGCGAATGGGGTCAGGACAGAGGCTTAAGCCTTACGGATAATTAATGAGCATGCTAATTAAAATTAACGTGAATGAAACAACTCATCACCCTGGTATTTTCAGGGGTAATGTGCCACAAACCAGTCTGTTACGGTTAATTATGAGAGATTTTACCTCATTCCCACCCAGATTTTTCCTAGGTCCCATTAAGAATTAGCTAGGGTCATTAAAAGGATTTGCAGGTATTTTTCATTAATTGAAATGTTTAATTTATCGCTGTGACGAATAGTCATATTCGCGAGGAATAATTAGTGAATCAAATACTCAGGAGAATTGGGGTAAAAGGTTAGCTAATTCTCATGCGATATATATCTTTACAGGATGCAGAGATAATTAGCCTGACATTTAATGTCGATAATGATTCAAACGGATCCCGCAGGATGCTGGAGCCGGATGTGTGTAATTCAAGGGAAATCCATGAAACGTAAATTAATGACCTCTTCTGTTATTGCCAGCCTGATGTTAGTCGCCGGTGCAGCGGTTGCAGCCGATCCGGTAAGCGTTAGCGGCGGTACTGTGCATTTTGAAGGTGAACTGGTCAATGCAGCCTGTGCAGTCAGTACTCAGTCATCCGATCAGGTTGTGACGTTAGGCCAGTATCGTACTGCCAGTTTTGCCGCAGTGGGTGACACTACAGCACAAATTCCGTTCTCTATCGTGCTGAACGACTGTGACCCGAACGTTGCCGCAACCGCAGCCGTTGCTTTCTCTGGCCAGTCCGATAATACCAATAACAACCTGCTGGCCGTCTCTTCTGCAGACAACGGTACCACTGCGGGCGGTGTTGGGATTGAAATTCTGGACAATACGTCCACCGCGCTGAAGCCGGATGGCGCAACCTTCTCTACCGCTCAGGCGCTGGTAGAAGGGACCAACACCCTGCGTTTCTCTGCGCGTTACAAAGCCACTGCCGCAAGCGCAACGCCGGGTCAGGCAAATGCCGACGCGACGTTCATCATGAAGTACGAATAAGCCGTTTTGATTTGCGCAAGGAAGACGTTCGCCTCAATGGATGAGGCAATATCCGGGGATGATGAAGGATGCGGCAGATGATAGGGAAAGGCGTGGCGCTGGCGGGAATGCTGTGCGTAATGCCTGTGCTTTCACATACGGTAATACTGGAAAGTGGCCGCGTCCACTTACGGGGGCAGCTCGTCAACGGCGCCTGTACGGTCGCCACTGACAGTCAGGATATGCGGGTGCAAATGGGGCAGTATCGCACCAATGCTTTCTCTGGGACGGGAAGCTTCGCCTCTACCAGCGTACCGTTTTCACTGCGCTTAACGTCGTGCAGCTCCGATGTTTATGACCATGTTGGGATTGCGTTTGCGGGCGTGACGCCAGCGGAAGATCCGCAGGTTTTTCTTGCCAGCGGCGATGCGTCTGCGGCTTCGGGGATTGGCCTGGCGTTATTTGACGAGCGCCAACGGCAAATTATACCGAATGCCCTGCCGCTTCATTATGTGCCGATTATAACGCAAGAGATGACGTTTCATTTCACTGCCCGCTATCGGGCTGTCTCGGAAAATATAACGCCGGGAACGCTTCGCTCAGACGTGTGGTTTACGTTGGTTTATCCCTGATTTATTTCCCAACGATAATCGCATCAAAGGTATTTTTAGCTATGTTTAATTATCTAAAATCAGGTTTTATCCTTTTATTGGCCTTATTTTCTGCTGCCAGTGTTCAGGCTGCCGGAGGCATTGCATTAGGCGCCACTCGCGTTATTTATCCGGCCGATGCTAAACAAACGTCCCTGTCTATTAGCAATAGCGATACCAAAGAACGTTACCTGGTTAATTCATGGATTGAGAATAGCGCCGGCGCTAAAGAAAAATCGTTTGTGGTTACGCCTCCGCTGTTTGTTAGTGAACCCAAAAGCGAAAACACGCTGCGTATCATCTATGCCGGTGAACCGCTGCCCAAAGACCGTGAGTCGCTGTTCTGGATGAACGTCAAAGCCATTCCGTCAGTCAATAAAAACAGCCTTGAGGGCAAAAACGTTCTGCAACTGGCGATTCTGTCACGCATCAAACTTTTCGTTCGTCCGAATAATCTGCCGCAAATCCCGGAAGATGCACCAGGAATGCTGACCTTTTCCCGCTCCGGCAACCACCTGAAAATCAACAATCCGTCAGCGTACTACGTCACGTTGGTCAATCTCAATGTGGGGAAAACGAAGGTCGATAACGTGATGGTTGCGCCGAAAAGCGATGCGCAGGTCCTGCTACCCACGGGCGTTCAGGGCAACGTCACGTTCCAGACGGTCAATGATTATGGCGCTGTGACCCCGGCCAAAACGGTTAGTGTGCGTTGAGATAACGATGAATAAGACAACGTATTTTCCTGGCCTGTTACCGGGGGTTACGCCACCGCTGGCGGGGGTGGCGTTGTCCACGCTGGCGGCGCTCTTTCCCTCTCTAAGCTATGGGGAAAGCTATTTTAATCCGGCCTTTTTATCTGCGGATACGGCAACCGTGGCGGATTTATCACGTTTTGAAAAAGGCAATCACCAGCCTGAAGGCGTTTATCGCGTGGATATCTGGCGCAACGATGAGTTTGTTGCCACTCAGGATATTCGTTTTACTACCAGTGCGGCAAAAGCCGGGGAGAAGTCCGGTGGGCTGATGCCGTGCTTTGGACTCGACTGGGTGAAGCGCCTTGGCGTCAATATCGCCGCGTTTCCGGCACTCAGTAAGGATCCGAACGATACCTGTATCAATCTACCTGAGGCGATTCCCGGCAGCGAGATTGCGTTTGATTTTTCTACCCTGCGCTTAAACGTCAGCCTGCCACAGGCGTCAATGTTAAACAGTGCGCGCGGCTATATTCCACCGGAAGAGTGGGATGAAGGGATCCCGGCCGCGCTGGTTAACTACAGCTTTACCGGCAGCCGCGGCAGTGATACTGACAGTTATTTCCTCAGTATGCTCAGTGGTCTGAACTATGGCCCCTGGCGGCTGAGAAACAACGGTGCGTGGAGCTACTCCAAGGGCGACGGATACCACTCACAAAGCTGGAAAAACATCGGTACATGGCTTCAGCGCGCAATTATCCCGCTGAAGGGCGAACTGGTGATGGGCGACAGCAACACTGGCAACGACGTTTTTGACAGCGTCGGGTTTCGCGGTGCGCGACTCTATTCCTCAGACAGTATGTATCCCGACAGCTTACAGGGCTACGCGCCTACCGTGCGCGGCATTGCGCGTACCGCAGCGAAACTGACCATTCGTCAGAATGGCTATGTGATTTATCAAAGCTATGTTTCACCCGGCGCTTTCTCGATAACCGATCTCAACCCAACGTCATCCAGCGGTGATCTTGAGGTCACGGTGGATGAGAAGGACGGCAGCCAGCAACGCTATACGGTGCCGTACTCCACCGTTCCCTTATTACAACGAGAAGGGCGTTTTAAATATGACGTTGTCGCCGGGGATTTTCGCAGCGGCAATAGCCAGCAATCTTCACCGTTCTTTTTCCAGGGAACATTAATTGCCGGGTTACCAGAGGGCTATACCGCATACGGTGGTACGCAGTTGGCCTCACGTTACACCGCGGTGGTTTTAGGCACCGGTCGAAACCTGGGGGACTGGGGGGCGGTTTCTGTCGATCTCACCCATGCGCGCAGCCAACTGGCGGATGACAGTACGCACCAGGGGCAGTCGCTACGTTTCTTGTATGCGAAATCGCTGAACAATTTTGGCACTAACTTCCAGCTGTTGGGGTATCGCTACTCAACACGTGGCTTCTATACCCTCGACGATGTGGCGTATCGCAGTATGGAAGGCTATGAGTACGAATACGACAGTGAGGGCAATCGCCACGACGTGCCCAATGTGACGAGTTACCACAACCTGAGCTACAGCAAAAAGGGTCGTTTCCAGATCAACATTTCGCAGAATCTGGGGGATTACGGATCGCTGTATATCTCGGGTAGTCAGCAGACGTACTGGAATACTTCAGACACCAATACCTGGTATCAACTGGGCTATGCCAGCGGCTGGCAGGGGATTAGCTATTCACTCTCCTGGTCGTGGAATGAATCGGTTGGCATCTCCGACACCGACCGTATTCTGGCGTTCAATATGTCTGTACCGTTCAGCCTGCTGAGCGGACGGCGTTACTCGCGTGATAACGCCCTCGATCGCACCTACGCCACCTTTAATGCCAACCGTAATAGCAACGGACAGAACAGCTGGCAGAGCGGGATCGGCGGTACGTTGCTGGATGGGCGCAACCTGAGCTACAGCGTGAATCAGGGGCACAGCAGCACCAATGGCTATAGCGGAAACGCCAGCGCCAACTGGCAGGCGGCCTACGGTACGCTGGGCGTGGGTTACAACTACGACCGTGACCAGCATGACTACAACTGGCAGCTCTCCGGCGGCGTAGTGGGGCATGCGGACGGCATTACGCTCAGTCAGCCTCTGGGCGATACCAACGTGCTGATTAAAGCGCCGGGCGCGCAGGGTGTACGGATAGAGAACCAGACCGGCGTTCAAACCGACTGGCGCGGATACGCGGTGATGCCATATGCCACCGTCTATCGCTATAACCGCGTCGCGTTAGACACCAATTCCATGAACAACAATACCGATGTGGAGAATAACGTCAGTAGCGTAGTGCCAACGAAAGGGGCGCTGGTGCGGGCGGCGTTTGATACACGAATCGGTGTGCGGGCGCTGATTACCGCCAAACATGCCGGTAAACCAGTGCCGTTTGGCTCCGTCGTGCGTGAAAACACCAGCGGCGTGACCAGCATGGTGGGTGAAGACGGGCAAATCTACCTGAGCGGCCTGCCGCTAAAAGGCGAGTTGTTGATCCAATGGGGGGAAGGCGCAAACGCGCGCTGCGTGGCGCGCTATGCCTTGCCAGAGGAGAGCCTGAAACAAGCGGTAACGCTCACGAACGTGACGTGCGAATCTCCGTCAGCACGACAGGAATAATACGATGAAACGACAAACGGGTTTGTTACTGGGAAGCGCTTTACTGCTGATGGCCCATTCGTCCTGGGCGACGGTCTGCCAAAACTCGAATGGCACGTCAACGGATGTTTTTTACGATCTGTCGAATGTCTTCAACAGTAGTAACAACCAGCCGGGACAGGTGGTGACATTACCGGAAAAATCTGGCTGGGTTGGCGTGAAGGCCACCTGTCCGGCCGGGACAACGGTAAATTACACCTATCGAAGCTATGCCACTGAACTTCCGGTGCAAAGTACCGAAGGCGGTTTTCAGTATCTGAAGCTCAATGACTACCTGCTGGGGGCCATGAGCATAACTGATGACTATGCCGGGTTATTTTATCCCCCGCGTAATTACATTCGCATGGGGACTCACCCAAACGTACCTAAGCAGCAGCCTTTTGGCGTGATGGATTCAAAGCTGGTGTTTAAGCTCAAAGTGATCCGCCCGTTTATTAACATGGTGCCGATTCCGCGGCAGACGATGTTTAGCGTCTATGTCACGACCAGTACCGGAGATGCGCTAAGCGTGCCGGTTTATACCATCAGCTACAGCGGCAAGGTGGAGGTTCCACAAAACTGTGAAGTAAACGCCGGGCAGATTGTCGAGTTTGATTTTGGTGATATTGGCGCATCGCTGTTTAGCAAGGCGGGGGCGGGAAACCGGCCTGAAGGCATCAATCCGCAGACCAAAACGGTGGCGATAAAATGCACCAACGTCGCTGCACAGGCCTACTTAACCATGCGTGTAGAGGCCGAGAAAGCCACCGGGCAAATGATGGTATCTGACAATCCCGATTTAGGTTTTATTGTCGCCGACAGCAGCGGTAAACCGCTAACGCCCAATAATCTGTCCAGCACTATCCCGTTTCAACTGGATGATAACGCCGCGGCGAGCGTGGGGATCCGAACATGGCCGGTCAGCGTAACGGGCAATAAGCCTACCGAAGGACCTTTTACAGCCCGTGGCTATCTGCGAGTGGATTATGACTAACAAACAAACGCCAGCTGCAGGGACACTTCTGGCAATGGTGTGCCTGCTGACATTCAGCTCGTTGTGCCATGCCGCTTCGTCGCTGGGGGAAATCAATATTGAACTGCGCGGTAACGTGGTGGACTTTACCTGCGCGGTAATTGCCGGCGACAGCAATAAGTCTGTGGAGCTAGGCACCTGGCCGACAAAGCAGCTTCAGACCAGCGGAGATACCACTCAACCGGTCGCGTTTACGCTGAAGCTAGAAGGCTGCCCGCCGGGTTCCGCTTCGATAACGTTTACCGGAACTCCGGCCCCGGGCACGACGTTGCTGGCGCTTGATGACGCGGTGATGGCGCAAAAGGTGGCGATCGAACTGCACGACAGCGACCGTACGCGATTGCCGCTCGAGCAGGCCAGCCAGACCGTGGGGATTGATGACAACGGCAACGCCACGCTGACCTTTTTCGCAAACTATATCGCGTTAGCTGCTGGGGTTCAGCCTGGCATTGCCAAGGCTGATGCCACGTTCATGATTAACTATAACTAATCAATGTGCTAACAAAACACTCCCGAACGAAATCTCGCCGGGAGTGTTATTACATTAATTCATGCATTTTTGCGTAATCGATCAGCTCAACGATGGTGTGCAACCCGAGCTTGGAGTAGATATTAGCCTTGTGAGCGCTAATCGTTTTATTGCTGAGTAACAACTGCTCAGCAATTTCCTTATTGGATAGCCCGTTTGCCAGATAACGCAAAACGGTAACTTCACGGTTAGAGAGCGGCATGTCATGTAAGACGCCTTTTTGTGCATTTATATTGTTAATGAAATTAAGGGTATCCGAAGGGAAAAAGGAATATCCCGATAAAATCATTTTTACCGCATTGTAGATATCATTGAGATCCTTTCGTTTACTGACAAACCCATTTGCACCGGCCCGGATAGCACGCCCGGCATAAAACGACTCGGATTTTGAGGACAGAAACAGTACCCGAGTTTTCTCCTGCAATGATTTTATTCTTTTGAGTAATGTAAACCCATCAGAACCAGGCAGTTCAATATCCAGGATGACAAGATCGACAGGGTACGTGCGCAGGTGTTCTATTGCCGTACGGCTGTCATCGGTTTTCAACACTACCTGAATATTACTGTTTTTCTCGAGTAGTACTTCTATCGACATTCTGACAATAGGGTGTTCGTCCATAATGATAACGGATGCTGGTTTCATTGTTGTATGCCTCAAACTGTTTGCGTATCTTGCGAATTTGATAAAACATCAGGCGTTATAATATTGTCAAATAGCCAAGAATTGTTCTGAGGGAGAGCCGAATAAATATTATTTCATCCTTGTTTATTCGGTTGTTCTTCTGCAGAACAATGAATTTGTGGAAAATCCATTTCACACCGGGAAAACTAACAATTAATCAGGAAACTGTGGGGATTATACCTGCTCTGCTCATTCGGAAAAGACTTACAACATCCTGGTTGTTAATGTCAGTTAGGATATTCTGAAAGATCCAGATGTGTTAATGACTATTGGTATTATTTATCTGCGGTTCGAATTATGGCAGATTGAAAATTTTTTTTAAACAGTAAAAACGACACAATAAACCAATTGTTTAGGTTTTGTTAAGACTGCAATGGGACTATTTTCTATTGAAATGCACAGGATCAGTAAGGTTAAGTGTGGGAGTGGCTCCAGGCATAATACCAGGAATAGTTGTAAATATTAAATATTTGTAAAAATTAGATCTGTTTTCTTATTTGAAAATAAGTAATTTCCTAAAAAATCTTATAGCACAATGAGTTATGGTGTTAAATTAAATGGGTAGAGGTAACGTTGAGGCGGTGTATCAGATGCAAAAAGCGCTGCCTGCTGGGTAATCCAAGGCGCGTAATCAACTGATTCAGGCGATAAATGATACGGTGATAGGGTTGTGTCTGTAACAATGCAATCTTTTTTAAGGAGTTACCCTGTAATAGTAACGTAATCAGCTCCCAGTCGAGCTGATTTATGCGTCTGGAATGAATATAGCTAAGAACCGGAGATAATAAGGCATGACGCATCTCGGGGAGGCGCAAATTGCGTGGCAAGATATAAAATGGACCGGACAGTGTAATAAATGTAGTGAGGTCTTCATCGCGACTGGAAAGCATTATGAAGATTTGGATGTCATTATGCTTCTTAATTAGCTGGCGCAGGCTTTCAAGTATATCGAAATAAGGGGTTGTTAAGCTTTCAATGTCAATCACTAACTGGCTAATTACCGGCTCTTGCATGCTGAGCAAGGTCGATTCAACGCTCTGGAAGATCGCCGTGCGAGTACCTGAGAATAAATGTCGACTCAGCGCATAGGCCAGATAGTAGTCTGTCGTAATTATCGCCTGAGATATAGTGCCGTCTGGTAAGGTGCATTCGAGTTTTTGCGCCAGATACTCGATCCGGTCAAATACCTGTGAGGTACAGTGGGGAAATTGCCAGCTACAGTTAGCGTTTCGTATACGGCGATAGCGGTCCCGGCGTTTTGCACTGTGCATCCTTTTCCATTCCATTTCTGTTGCGGCAGGTCTGGATAAATTGCTGACTACAGACATCCCTGAACCAAACTTTTGTCAGCGCAAAGGTGAGTTGACTTATGCCGTTGGGTTTCAGTGCTTCAACAATCATCAGACTGGCGATTGCGTACCCCATCAGAATAATTTGCCGGAAGTTTTCTGATGTCTTACTCAATGCCCAAAAGATCGTTTTATCCAGTTCAACCTCTCTCTGAGATTAGATAAAATATTACCGGGTGTGTCTTTCTTTTTCCCCGGAAATAGTATGGCCGGATTATTCTCGCAGCCTGAAGCCAGGTACAGTAGGAGCCGATGCTTAATCGATGATGAGATATTTCTCAATAAAAATTAGGCAGAGATACCCCGTCTAATTTTGCAGAAAGTTCAGATGTGCGCGGATGTATCTTAAGAATTGCTGATCGTTTTTCACATGCAGCTTTTTCATAATGCTGCGGCGGGTCGCTTTGGCCTGGATATCGCTGACTGAGAGCAGGTGAGCCGTTTCGGCTAACGTATACCCGCTGGCGAGAAACATTAAGAACTGGCGTTCTTCGATAGAAAAGTTGCGGGTGGTGCAGTAATGGCAGATAGTCGCGGGCACGCTAGTGCGCAGTGCGCGTTTTTGCAGGATGAGGACCAGTTTTTTGGTTATCTCGTCTACGTCATCTTCCCGATAAATCAGTGGCAACATGTACAGGCAGGGGCGGAACATCAGCTTATCTTTGTCGTTTTTGCTACAGATGACCACCCGGTGTTGGCGCCTGGTGTGGACAGGAACCATGTAACAATCGGCGCTGAGCCAATCTTCATCCAGTGAGATAAACGCGATTTCAGCGCGATCGATATCTTCGACAGGTAAAAAGCTAATCTCCTGATGCCACTGATTTGCCAGATGGGAGATGATGATTTTCAGTCCATGTTCGAAGTGACTGTTTTCTTCCTTGATGGCGATACTTAACATTAAAGAGTTCCTGAACCACTGGAGAGGGGATAAAGGAATGTTAAGCAAAATCATAAATATTCTAAATACATGCATCCCTAAATCTGACGTTTTGCGGGCTGAGTTGTTACCAGGTGATTTCCTGGATACCTTTGAACGAGCAGAAAAAATCAACATTCGTACACTTCGCCAGCAACCGAAACAAAAGGCATTGACTCAGCAAGCGCTGACCGTATAATTCACGCGTTTCATCTGCATGAAGTAATCACTTCGCAATGCGCCCTTAGCTCAGTTGGATAGAGCAACGGCCTTCTAAGCCGTAGGTCGTAGGTTCGAATCCTACAGGGCGTACCATTTCAACGTCACTTCTGATGTTCAGCTTCGGCTAATCGCGACAAATTTTCTTTTGCCAACCACATTTCCACTTCCGTAAGACTTAGTTGTACTTCCTCTCTGAGTGAAAAATCAGCTAGCGGCTGCTGTTCAAGCGCTGCGCACATCCTGCTGGCAGAACGCATCCCCATGCTGGCGCAGCTGCTTTTTAGCTGATGTGCCAGACGTTTTATCTTCTCGTACTCACATGCTGCACGCGCTGCGTCAATCTCATCTAATACAGGAAGGGTGTGTTGCTTAAAGAGCGCTAACCATTCGTGCACCTTTTGCCATCCCATTAGCTGGATATCCCCGGCTAATTGCTGGGTATCTAACCGTTGGTTGCCATTTTCTAATGCAACCGGGAGAGGGGCGTTACCGTGCAGATAATGGGTAATGAGCCGACTGAGTTCATCCTGGGGAACCGGTTTTTGAATAACGCCGAGAAACAGGGTGCTGGTTCTTTGGCTTAGCGTTTCGTCGATGACGTGTGCGCTAAAGCCTATTAGCTTTAACGTCGGAAACTCGCGGGTTAACTGTTGCGCCAGCGTGATGCCGTCGATATCCGGAAGATCAAAATCAACCAGCGCGGCATTATACTGGGCGTCTTGCTGCAGTATGGTGAGCGCCGCAGCCGCACTGTCGGCAGCGGTGACCTGGGCGCCATTGAGGGTGAGCATTTCTGTACTGATGCGCTGCGTGAGGGGGTTATCCTCGATTAGCAGTAAGCGTAAACCCTGTAACGATATGGCACGTGGAACGGATTTAGCTACCGGCATCGCGCCAGCCCGTAATGGCAGACGCAGACGAAAGCAGCTTCCGACTCCCGGCGTACTGGTGACGCTCAGTTCTCCCTGCATCGCCTGCGCAAGGCTGGCACTGATAGTGAGTCCAAGCCCGGTCCCCCCACGTTTACCGCTAACCTGAACAAACGGCTGAAAAATATCGCGCTGATGGACAGGGTCAATCCCGCATCCCGTGTCCTCAACCTCAATATACCAGTCCTGGTCTTTACATCGGCTACGCAGGGTGATGTGTCCGCGATCGGTAAAGCGCAGCGCGTTGTTTAATAGGTTAGTTATGATTTGCCGAATGCGGCGCGGATCGCCGCGTAGGGAGTCGGGGACGTCGTCGGCAAAATCCGTAACCAGCACGACCGGGCGACCCACAACGCGACCGTGCATGAGCTGAAGCGTACTTTCCAGCAAGGGTCTGGGCTCAAAAGGTTCATCGCCGATCGCCACATTTTTTCCGCCCGCTTCGATGGCGGAATAGTCCAGGATATCGTTGAGGATGGTCAGCAGAGACTCGCCAGAGTCAGTGATTGCGCGCAGATTCTCCTGATGCTGCGCCAGAGCGGGATTGTCTGAGAGCAACTGCGCAGTGCCGAGGATCCCATACAGCGGGGTGCGTATTTCATGGCTCATGGCGGCCAGAAACGCCGATTTTGCCTGGTTGGCTTTTTCGGCTTCTGCCCGCGCCTGCCGGTGTTCAGACACCATAGAACGCAGTTCGGCGGTGCGAGCTTTTACCTGAGCGGCCAGATGTTCGCGATGGCTATTAAGGGCGTGAACGCTGCCGCGAAAGGCGTCCATTAACCGCCCGATGGTATCCAGTTCGCGAACGCCCGCGGTTTCCGGAAATGGGGAGTCAATATCACCTTCAAGCAGACGCTGTAACGCCTGGGTTTGCTGCGCCAACGGGCGCGTGACCGAGCGGTAAACTACGCGCCAAAGAATGAGAATTAACAAGCACAATGACACCGCACCTAACAGCAGCAGCAGCGTTTGCCCGCGCTGGCTGGCCTGTTTGAGATGCGCCAGCCCGGTCTGATTGCGTTGGCCAATGATTTCTACCAACTGACTGACTTCGCTACTGAAACGGGTAAATTGCTCGATATTGTTCTGCGATAAGATCTGTAAGCGGGTGGTGATGTCATTATCCTGACGATACAGGGCCAGCAGATCGACATAACGGCTTATCGAATTTACAGCGCCGGCAACCTGAGTGCGTACCATCGGATCTTCAATGCGTATTTGTCGGCGGTGAAGCACTCTGACGGCGGCATTAAGCTGGGTTTCCAGCGCTGCAAGGTTATTCTGCGCCTGGTTATTCCCCAGATTCATCACCATTTGCTGCACGCGTAGCGCGCTCAGGCGCAGTTCATTCATCTGGTTATAATATTCCAGATCGATATCGATAAGCCTGTCGAGAGCGTGTTCCGCCGCCTGCCCCTGATGGCTCTCAATCAAGTCATAAATGCTTGCCTGCGTAGCTCCCGCCGAGGTGGCGGCATTACTGGCCTGACCGCGCGCCATTTCGGCAACGTCGGCGGTAGCCTCAACAATATGTTGGCTGAGCTGTTGCTGCCGATTGCGCAGTTTCAGACGTTCGCCAACCAACTCCCCCTGATGGCTTAACGACTGGGCGATCTCTTTTTCCTGTTGTTCAATGGCCGACGTGTCAAAGCCCTGCTCGCGCAGGGTTTTCAGTAAAGCGGTTATTTTCAGGCTTTGGGCGGTTAACATACGCCCCTGAGCCAGCCACATATTTTCATTATCTGCGGTGGTCAGATTCTGCGCGGAAAACAGTTCCCAGGCGCTGGCTTCGCTGAGCTGGCGCGCCATGTCCATGGTCGGGATCAGCGCCTGGGTATTGGCCTGCTCAACCTGGCTGACAAAACGCAGGTTATACCAGCCAACCAGCGTACTAATGAGGGTCAGTGCCGCCATCAGCCCGAAGCCTATCCACAGTCGTTTGGTCAGAGATAAATTCACTGTCGGGTCGCCACAGATTAAAAAGGTTGAGTCCAAAAGAGGAAAGCAACTAGGATAAAGCCTTATCAATGTTGAGGCTATCATGCGCGTATTGGTTTTCCTGCTTATCACACTTTTTCCCGGCTTAGGTCACACGACCGGGTCCGCACTGCTGCGCTGGCCGGATACCCAGCAGGCAGTGCCGGAGCCGCTAACGGACGTTACTGCAAACAAAGTCTGGAAACTGTGCGCGCTGTATCCCAGCCTGAAGGATTCCTACTGGCTTTCCGTGAATTACGGCATGCTGGAGGCGGCGAAAAAATACGGCGTAAGCCTGAAGGTGCTCGAGGCGGGAGGGTATCGCCAGTTCGACACGCAAAAATCACAAATCGCTCAATGCCAGCAATGGGGCGCGGATGCCATTTTGTTGGGCAGCAGCACGACGACTTTTCCGGATTTGCAGGCACAGGTTGGCACGCTACCGGTTATCGAGGTGGTGAATGCTATCCATGACGCAACGGTAAAAGCCCGGGTTGGGGTTCCGTGGTTCCAGATGGGTTATCAGCCAGGCCGCTATTTGGTTAAGTGGAGCGCGGGCAAACCGCTAAAGGTCTTATTATTGCCAGGACCTGATGACGCCGGGGGCAGTCGTGAGATGGTGGCCGGATTCCGTCAGGCGATTGCCGGCAGTCAGGTGCGCATCGTGGATGTGGCGTTGGGCGATAATGATATTGAAATACAGCGTAATCTGTTGCAGGAGATGCTTGAGCGTCACCCGGATGCCGACGTGGTGGCCGGTACGGCAATTGCTGCGGAAGCGGCAATGGGGGAGAAGCGCAATCAGGGCGCGCCGTTAACTGTCGTCTCTTTTTATCTGTCGCATCAGGTGTATCGCGGGCTTAAACGCGAAAGAATCATTATGGCTGCCAGCGATCAAATGGTCTGGCAAGGTGAACTGGCGATTCAGCAGGCTATCAGAGTATTACAAGGACAACCGGTGCCGGAAAATATCAGTCCCCCGATCCTGGTGCTCACCCCGAAAAATGCCGACAGCCAGCATGTAAAGTGCTCGTTGTCACCCGGCGGATTCCGTCCTGTTTATCTGTATCAGTACACGTCGGCCGCTAAAAAATAGCCTTCCCCGTGCTGTGTCACCAGTAAATCAGCCCGCAGCTTGTGGCGTAAACGGCGGATCAGTACGTCCACGGTGCGTAAGTCCGGATTGTCTACCCGTCGTGCCGAAAGCATGCGCAGTAAACGTTCGCGACTGAGAATTTCCCCCGGATTGGTGACAAACGCGACCAGCATTTCATACTCGGCGCGGGTGAGTTTGATTGCCTCGTCGCCCAGTTCCAGAGTATGACGGGAGACGTTCAAACAATACCCGGCAAACTGATAGCAGTTGTCTTTGGCCTCCGGTCGCGCCTCGCGGGCAAGGTCGATACGCCAGAGTAAATTTTTCACTCTCACCACCAGTTCACGTAGCTCCAGCGGCTTGGTGACATAATCATCAGCCCCCATTTCCAGGCCAACGATACGGTCAATTTGGTCACTACGACCCGTTACCAGGATGATCCCCACCGTTGAGCGTTCACGCAGGGCGCGGGTCAGCATTAAGCCATTTTCATCCGGGAGATTGATATCTAACAGAATAAGATCGACAGAGTGTTGTGACATGATTTCACGCAGGCCGGCTCCGCTGGCTGTGACCGAGACGTGATAACCTTCCTGTTCAAAATAAGCCTGTAATCGTGCCTGGGTAACGGGTTCATCCTCAACAATGACAATGTGATGCGACATCCTGGTTGTTGTCTCTTTCTGTTCATATCTGTTCACATTGTGCCGTAAGCCATTCATCCTGACCAGTGTTGCCGTTCACATTTGCGAAATAAGATCCTCTGTAACTAAACCATATATTTACAGGGGCTATTATGCGGAAACTATGGAGGGCGCTGCTCAGACCGAGCGCACGTTGGTCAGTGTTGGCGCTGGTCGTCATCGGGATGGTGGTCGGTATCGCGCTGATCGTCTTACCGCACGTTGGCATTAAATTAACCAGTTCAACCGAATTTTGCGTGAGCTGCCACAGCATGCAGCCGGTTTATGAAGAATATAAACAGTCTGCGCATTTTCAGAATGCCTCCGGGGTACGCGCAGAGTGTCATGATTGCCACATTCCATCCGATATCCCTGGCATGGTGAAACGTAAGCTGGAGGCCAGCAACGATATTTACCAGACCTTTGTTGCCCACTCTATTGATACTCCTGAGAAATTCGAAGCCAAACGTGCCGAGCTGGCGGAGCGCGAATGGGCGCGAATGAAAGAGAACAACTCCGCGACCTGTCGTTCCTGTCATAACTATGATGCGATGGATCACGCGAAACAGCACCCTGAAGCTGCGCGTCAGATGAAGATTGCGGCCAAGGACAATCAATCCTGTATTGACTGCCATAAAGGTATTGCGCATCAGCTTCCCGATATGAGCAGCGGTTTCCGCAAGCAGTTTGACCAGTTACGCGCCAACGCAAACGACGATGGCGATACGCTCTATTCCCTGGACATCAAACCTATTTATGCCGCCAAAGGGGATAAAGAACCTGCGGGCTCACTGCTGCCTGCTTCTGAAGTAAAAGTGTTAAAGCGTGACGGCGACTGGCTGCAAATTGAGATTGTGGGCTGGACAGAGAGTAACGGGCGTCAGCGCGTGCTGGCGCAATTGCCAGGTAAACGCATTTTTGTGGCCTCCATTCGTGGCGACATTCAGCAGCACGTGAAAACCCTGGAGCAAACGACCGTCGCGGAAACGAACACGCAGTGGAGCAAGCTGCAGGCCACCGCCTGGATGCAGAAGGGCGATATGGTTAACGACATTAAGCCAATCTGGGCTTATGCCGACTCGCTCTATAACGGAACCTGTAACCAGTGCCACGGCGCACCTGAGAAAGAACACTTTGACTCCAACGGCTGGATTGGCACGTTGAACGGCATGATTGGATTTACCAGTCTGGATAAACGTGAAGAACGTACCTTACTGAAATATTTGCAGATGAATGCCTCTGACACCACGGACAAGCCGCATGGCGATAAGGGAGAAAGCAATGAAAAATAACGATCTCTTTCAGGCATCTCGCCGTCGTTTTCTACTGCAGTTGGGCGGCTTGACCGTCGCCGGTATGTTAGGACCTTCGCTGCTCACACCGCGCAGCGCCAACGCCGCAGAGGTGCAGGGAACTGGCGTCAAAGAGGGGATCCTGACCGGATCTCACTGGGGGGCAATCCGCGCCACCGTGGTTGATGGGCGTTTTATTGAAGCCAAACCGTTTGAGCGTGATAAGTACCCGTCAAAAATGATCGCCGGACTGCCGGATCACGTGCATGGTGGGGCGCGTATTCGCTATCCAATGGTCCGCGTCGACTGGTTGCGTAAACGCCATCAGAGCGATACCACGCAGCGTGGAGATAACCGCTTTGTGCGCGTTTCGTGGGATGAAGCGCTGGACTTCTTCTATCAGGAGCTGGAGCGAATTCAGAAGACCTATGGCCCGAGCGCGCTGCTGACGGCCAGCGGTTGGCAATCAACCGGCATGTTCCATAACGCCTCGGGGATGCTGGCGCGCGCCATTGCGCTGCACGGCAACAGCGTAAGTACCGGGGGCGACTATT
>NZ_JAHLRC010000099.1:0-12779 GCF_018919545.1 Citrobacter sp. S46_ASV_140 | reverse complement strand
CACCAGGAGCGCGACGATAAGCCCCGTTAACATACAGGAAAGCAGGATTTTCTGATTGGATGAAGAGGAGCGTTTAAACATAGTTCCTTATGTTTACCTGAGTTAACCGCTTATTCTGTATGAATATAACCTGAAATGACTCACCTTGTGAGATTTTTCTTAGTCACAAGACAAAGCAAAAAAAAAGCACCGCCGAAGCAGTGCTTTTCAAAATGTCTCATCAGGATAGCCAAGGGATAGCTGCCAAACGAAATTAACTGCGGCTCAGGACCCGGCGAGCTTCGTTGTAACGTTTTTTCCAGTAAGGTTCGTTCATGCTGGAAATGATAACGCCGCTGCTGGTCGAGGCGTGTACGAACTGGTTGTTGCCGATATAAATACCGACGTGACGGCCAGTGGAGCCAGCACGGAACAGAACCAGATCGCCTGTGCGCAGGTTAGTGCGCGAAACGGATTTACCCGTTTCCTGTTGTTCGTAGGTTGAGCGAGGAAGCTCTAAACCAAATTGCTCGCGGAACGTACGTTGTACGAAGCTTGAACAATCAATGCCTTTTTTGGTGCTGCCGCCAAGGCGGTAACGCACGCCTTTCCAGTCAGCATACTGGTCCATAATACGTGATTTAACATCGATATTACGGACCATATTTTCAAATTCATCCTGAGAGGCTTGCAGTGAAGAGTTATCTCCATTGCCCACAGCATGCGTCTCAGAATGCATATTCCTGGCGGTGTTCGTTGTGCTACATGCAGAAAGCAGAACCGCAACTGCTATCGCGGGTATGCCCCGCAAGATATATCTCAAAATCGGTTGAGATTTGACCATTTTGTTTGTTTTCCCTTGAAGTCCTTAACGATAAATATCGTTATAAAAAATGCCAAACGTGACGAGACTAATTACCATCGCACGATGAGACAATTCTTTAAGATCAAATCTGTGGCAGAACGCACAAATTTATTCCTGAAGAGAATAATTATCCCGCGAGGCAAAACGAGTTCGAGATTACCCGATCGGTCCGGTCATTGCGAGTGAATTTACGTGATTTCTTATAAGAAAAATTGATACAGAAAGTGAATAACCGGCATTGCCTAAATTAAGAACAATCGGGATAAAAAAGACGCAACCCAATCATTTTAAAGATGAATAAGATGACGGGAGAATGACAGCCAGAATGATGAAATATCGGCAAGCATCATCAGGGAATCAGAGTTTTCCCTGATGATGTTAATTACTGTGCGTTATTTGTTTAAAAAATGTTTGTTTTTACCGGGCAGATAATTCGCAAACAGAGTGACTAATCGGTCGCTTAACGGTGTCATTAGCCACCAGGGAAGACCAATCAAGACGACAGTCATGGAACCGATCACGATATCGGTGAGCCAGTGAGCGCCAATCATTATGCGTGGAAAGGCAAAAACCACAGCGATAATAAGGCCGATTATTCCGGCGACTTTTCCGAAATAACGCAGCATAAATGCGGAAAAAATAAGCAGCATCATACCGTGATCGCCGGGGAAACTGTCTCTGGACGCATCTTTAGTCGGAATATGCAACAGTTCGCTGACGCGATAAATATTATCCAGCATCAGAGTAGGGCTGGCGCGTTTAACGGGAATAAGCGCCTGGCCTAACTGATTTAATACCACTGCGGTGAGCAGCATAACCAGGCCAATAGCGACAATGCGTCGGCGACCTTCCGACGTCTCTTTCAGCCAAAAATGCAGCATCAAGGCGCCCATTGCCAGCAAGGAGCAACCATCAAATGCCCGGTTATTGGTAATAGCAACAATCCACAAGAACTGCGGGCTTTCCACCAGTTTCTGGTTAAAGAAGCGGAACACGCCCGTATCCAATGAAGACCAGATCCCATGTCCGGCAGGAAGATACCAGGACAGAAACAGCGCCAGCCCCGCAATATTGAGTAGGAGAATAAGAGGGTATCGGGTTTTCATCATCGTTTACCATTGCTATAAAAACGAAGGCAACCTTACGCGTTAGCGTCTAAACGAAGTCTCAACAATGCACTCTGTAGCGTATTCCAGTCGGTCTCAGTATCGGCGATGAGTTCAATACGGCTATCCGGTGGTGCGACGTTTTGCGTCTCAATATGCCAGTCCTCTCCCTGGCGGTTAATGCGCACCAGCCCTTCCTTTATACGCATGACACCTTTCACGCGCCCCACGGGGGCAAGACGGGACCATTCCAGCAGACCGATGGTATCGAACACCGTATCGGCGTCAAAAATCCAACCGCAGGCCTGATGGCCCTGGCCGCTGTTCAGGCTGCGCCGCCAGCGCTGCTGTGACGGCAGACTCAATGCCGCCAGTCCCTTTTTGTCTGCATGGCTATGGGCGTGCTCTGCGCTTGCAGGAAGCTCTGCCAGGTTTAGTCGGGGTAAATCCAGTAACTGCCCGTCAATTTGCCCATGGTCGGCATGAACCAACTGGCGATTGCCGCCGTAGTGTTGCCACCAGGTTTGCAAGGCGTTTTCGCTTTCCGCTGTGGCGCGGTCGGCTTTATTGGCAACAATGATATCTGCGGCGGCCAGCTGATCGCGGAAATTGTCATTGGCGACGCTTTTTTCATCCAGTAACAGCCGGGGGTCAAGAATACAGAGGGTCGCGCGCAGATCGATCCACGGTTCGTAAACCGGTGCGGTGAGTAAATCCAGAATTTGTTTAGGGTGTCCGAGGCCAGTAGGTTCAATCAGCAATCGATCGGGTTTTCCCTGACGCAGCAGCGTATTGAGGCCAACCTGCATCGGTAGACCGTTAACGCAGCACATACAGCCGCCGGGGATCTCTTTTAGCAATGCGCCGCTGTCGGCTAACAGGGCGCCATCAATACCTACTTCACCAAACTCATTGACCAGCACGGCCCACTTCTCTGCGGGATCCTTGTTCGCCAATAGATGAAGAATAGAGGTGGTTTTGCCACTGCCGAGAAAACCAGTGATGAGATTGGTTTTAGTCACAATTACTCCAGAATCATAAATTACCGTAATGGCATTTAACAATCCTGGCGAAAAATGGGGAAAAAGAGAAGGGGTGAGGGGACGAAGACGTGCTTCGTCCTGTTTAATGGCAGAAATCGTTAATTTTTTAACGTTTCAATGACAGCCTGATGCGCACCGTATTGGGCAATACGTTGCCAGGCCTGTTGAATGGCCGCGACAAACTGCGGATTCTGTACGAGATCGGCGGCGAAAATCTCATGCAGCGAAAGCAGGGCGCTGACGCGTTCTGATTCAGTGCTCTGTGCCACCAGAGCGGCAATTTTCTCACTGAGCGGGTCACGAATATCAATCGTAGCGCCTGAATCATCCACACCGCTCACGTAGCGCATCCAGCCTGCGATGCCGAGCGCCAACAGCGGCCACTCGCTTTGACGTGCTAAATGCACGCGGATCCCTTCCAGCATTCGCTGGGGTAATTTCTGGCTACCATCCATCGCGATTTGCCAGGTTTTGTGTTTCAGCGCCGGATTGGCAAAGCGGTCCAGCAGGCTTAAGGCATACTGATTTAAATCAACATCGGTAATTTGCAGCGTGGGGGCCTGTTCGGTGAGCATCAGCCGGTAAGCGGCTTCACGAAATGCGCTATCCTGCATACAGTCGCTGATGTGCTGGAATCCGGCCAGATAGCCGAGATAAGCGAGAAACGAATGGCTGCCGTTCAGCATCCGCAGTTTCATTTGTTCCCACGGCAAGACGTTTTCGACCATCTGGACACCCGCGGTTTCCCAGTGCGGACGACCACAGACAAAGTTGTCTTCAATCACCCACTGAATAAACGGCTCGCAGCTGATTGCGCAAGGATCGGCAACGCCCAGCTCGTGGGCGATTTCAGCCAGCGACTCTTCGGTGGCGGCGGGAACAATCCGATCCACCATAGTACCCGGGAAACTGACGTGTTCCTGGATCCAGTGCGCCAGCTCAGGAGAGCGTTTTTCCGCCATCCCCAGTACGGCATTTTTTACCACATGACCATTGTCCGGGATGTTATCGCAGGAAAGGACGGTAAACGGCTGCAGTCCACGTTCACGTCGGCGGTGCAGCGCTTCTACGATTATACCGGGGGCGGAGTGCGGTTCAGCCGGTGTCTGCAGATCGTGAATAATACGCGCATTAGAGAGATCTAACGAACCCGTTGCCGGATCGATGCAGTAGCCTTTTTCCGTGATGGTTAACGAGACAATCGCGACCTGAGGCTCGCAGAATTTTTCAATAATGGCCGCCAGCGAATCCAGCGTGGCGTTCAGGCATTCGTTAACGGCACCGATAACAATAGGCTGGTTGCCGTTAGCCCCTTTTTCTAACACGGTAAATAAATGATCCTGTTCGCGAAGCTGACGCATCAGCCGATCGCCACTGAACAGACTGATCTCGCAAATTCCCCAGTCTCCGCCCTGCGCATTCAGCACCCTGTCGGTTAATAACGCCTGATGGGCGCGGTGAAAAGCACCGAAACCAAAATGTACAATCCGCGTTTTTAATTGTTGGCGGTCGTACTGCGGCATCATGACATTTTCCGCCAGAGGCGCTGAGGCAATAGTTTTCATTAAATACACCTGATTAACCATTAATTAACAATGGCAGTATAAAGTTATATGACAGCAAATTGAATTGGTGTGCCTCATTTATCCGGGGAATGTGAGCTGGATCAATCAATGATAGGCCATCTGTTGAACATCTACGGGATGGCTGTATGGTAGTCGTCATTCAGGTAGTTTGATTTGGTATAACAACTTGTGGGGTGAAACAATGGAACAAACCTGGCGTTGGTACGGACCTAACGATCCGGTATCGCTTGATGATGTGCGTCAGGCTGGCGCAACGGGTGTTGTGACCGCCTTGCACCACATTCCCAACGGTGAAGTGTGGCCGGTAGAAGAGATTCAACAGCGTCAGGCTATTCTGGCTGAAAAAGGGCTGACCTGGTCGGTGGTGGAAAGTATTCCTGTCCACGAAGATATCAAAACGCGTTCAGGCCAGTACCAAACGTGGATTGCCAATTATCAGCAGAGTATCCGTAATCTGGCGACCTGCGGCATCGATACCGTGTGCTATAACTTCATGCCGATCCTCGACTGGACGCGTACCGATCTCGAATATCAGCTGCCGGACGGCTCCAAAGCGCTACGTTTTGACCAGATTGCTTTTGCAGCCTTCGAACTGCATATTCTTCAGCGCCCAGGCGCCGCAGCGGATTACACCGCAGAAGAACAACGCCAGGCGCTGAATTACTTCAATGCTATGAGCGATGCCGATATCGAAAAGCTGACCCGCAATATCATTGCCGGCCTGCCCGGTGCGGAAGAGGGCTATACGCTGGATCAGTTCCGTGCGCGCCTCGCTGAATATGACGGCATCAGCAAAGACGATCTGCGCGATAATATGGCGGTATTCCTGCGGGCGATTGTGCCTGTGGCGGAAGAAGTCGGCGTGCGTCTGGCTGTCCACCCTGACGATCCGCCGCGTCCGATCCTCGGCCTGCCGCGCATTGTTTCGACTATCGAAGATATGCAGTGGCTGAAAGAAACCGTCGACAGCATCAATAACGGTTTCACCATGTGCACCGGTTCCTACGGCGTGCGCGCCGATAACGATCTGGTGAAAATGATCGAAACCTTTGGCGATCGAATCCACTTCACGCATCTGCGCTCCACCTGCCGTGAAGATAACCCGAAAACCTTCCACGAAGGTGCGCACCTGCAAGGCGATGTGGATATGGTATCGGTGGTTGCTGCCATCCTGAGCGAAGAACAGCGCCGTAAAAAGGCGGGCGATTTGCGTCCTATCCCGATGCGTCCGGATCACGGACACCAGATGCTTGACGACCTGCACAAGAAAACCAACCCAGGCTACTCCGCGATTGGTCGCCTGAAAGGGCTGGCGGAAGTTCGCGGCGTTGAGCTGGCGTTAAAACAAACGCAGTTCCGCGATCTGCTGTAAGGTTAACAACAGGGATTGTGCCGCAGGCGCGATCCCTGTTATTCATCAAGGCTGCGCTAGCGCCTGCTCCAGTACCGACAGCACCTTTTTGATCTGCTGTATCTGCAATCCGCCAAACCCGAAAAACATAACAGCATCGCTATTCTCCTTACGCCATGCGGCTCCTGAGCCATTTTCAATATCTGGCAGAGTGTCAAAGCGGATCCCTGCCAGCAGGCAGCGCTGTTGCAGCCTGGCTATCATATCTGGGTGTCTGTCAACGCGTAACGAGAGGTGCAGACCCGCCGTTGCGCCAGCGATTTTCCCTGACGGAAACAGAACAGAAAGGCCATCGCGTAACAGATTGAGGCGCGCCGCATAGTTGCAGGCCAGCTTGCTGATGTGCGAGTAAAACACCTGATTTTGCATTAATTCGGCTAAAAATTGCTGCAATAACCACTGACTGCCATTGTTATTGAGTGCTTTCATATTCTTTACTGCCGGGAGCAGTTCATCAGGACAAATGAGATAGCCAAGACGTGTTCCCGGCCCCAGCGTTTTGGAAAATGTCCCCATGTAGATAACCCGGTTGTGATAATCCATAGCTTTCAGTGCAGGAAGGGGGTTCTCGCCATAGGTAAAAACAGCATCGTAGTCGTCTTCAAGGATATAAGCGCCGACGCGCTGCGCCCACGTCAATAATGACTGACGGCGTTCCAGCGAAAGGACGCTTCCCATTGGATACTGGTGAGCCGGAGTCACATAGCAAAGCTGGGTTTCATATTCGGGTAATTTATCTGTTTGCAGCCCGTGGTTATCTACAGCAATTGACGTAATGTCTGCACCGTAATAATTAAACAGATGCCATGCGCCAGAATAACAAGGGGATTCGGTCACAACGTGGCACTTTTTTTGCTGACTGACGGCATGATGAACAATAAATATTTGACTGAGCAGCGACAATCCTTCCTGAATCCCATTGGTAATGATGATGTTCTCCGCCCGGGTATTAATGCCGCGAGATAAATTAAGGTACCTGGCTAGTTGCTCACGCAGTGAAAATAATCCATTTGATGAATGATATCGGGTAAACAATTGCTCTTTAAGCACGCTTGGCGCGTTATTCCATTTTCGCCAGCTTGCCCAGGGAAAAGCATTGGGATCGGGGACGCCCATCCGGCAGTAGCACTCCCGCCCTGGCTCTGCGTAAACATCGGTAGAGACCCCGGCCGCTTTTGGTGTTACTGGCGGAGAGCCCTGGGGTACGGACACATGCGCAGGGGTTACACGTACAGGCGTGGTGAATATCACCTCATAGCCAATGCCGTGTCGGCTCTTAATTAATCCAGCCGCCATCAGCTTATCATAGGCCATCACTACCGTTATTTTGGCAATGTTCAATGCCTGGGCCTGCTCGCGAATAGAGGGGAGTTTATCTCCACACAGCAAATCACCCCGCTGAATGGCCTGTAAATAAAATTGAAATATCTGCAACTGCAGCGGAGTCCGGCTTTCTCTATCGAGAGTCAGTTTGAGCATGATAAATTCCTTATTTATAGATGGTAATTATATTACGGACTTCTGCTCTTTACTATTTGACGAACCTCATAGAGTGGATGCTGTTCCTATAATCTGCCTTCGCTGTCTCTATTTTTGATTTTTATTATCCCTTAGCGTGTCGCTATTAAAAAAATGGAGGCAAGCATGTCGTGGATAAGAAAAAACGCACTATGGTGCGCATTCGCCGGGGCGGTAGCAATGGCCCTGGCTATTTGGGGAACGTGGCAAGGCGTTCATTACACCAGTTCTACCGAGTTTTGTTTATCGTGTCACTCGATGCGCACATCTGGCGAGGAGTATAAAACCAGCGTGCATTTTCGTAATGCTTCAGGTGTGCGTGCGGAGTGTAAGGATTGTCATATTCCGCCAGGCATCGTCCCAACGCTGGTTCGTAAAACGCAAGCCTTAAACGACCTCTACCACACCTTTATCTCTCCTTCGATCGATACCTCGGAAAAATTTGCCGCAAAGCGGGCGGAGTTGGCCCAGCGAGAATGGGCGCGCATGAGCGCGAATAATTCAGCGGCGTGTAAATCCTGCCATAGCTATGAGGCGATGGATCACGGCAAGCAATCGGCAAATGCAGCGGCGCAAATGACCGCGGCGGCGGCAAAAGACAGTAACTGTATCGATTGTCACAAAGGCATTGCCCATCACAAACCCGATATGAGCAGCGGTTTTCGCGATCGTTACAAGCAGTTGCAGCGTCAGGGAGAGCAGTTACCCACGGCGACGACGCTGTATTCGTTAGGCGAAAAATCACTGACTGCGACAGCAGAGAGCCCGGCAGGTAAAGCCATGCTGTACCCGGCAACGCAAGTGCGTGTGCTGAAAAAAGAAGGAAAAAACGTTCAGATAGAGCTGACCGGCTGGCGGGAAAGCAAAGGACGTGGACGGGTGATTACCCAGTATATGGGTAAACGCGTTTTTGCTGCCGTATTAGATGCCTCGCTGATGAGCAATGTGAAGGTTGAGCAAACACAGGTTGATCCTGAGTCACATCAGGAGTGGCAGCAGGTAAGCGTGATGGCCTGGAGTTCAGCGGAGGGGTTTACCGACAATATTGACCCCCTCTGGCAATACGCCGATCAGATGTTGCAATCCACCTGTAGCGCTTGCCACAGCACGCCGCCGCCGACCCGCTATTCCGCGAATGGCTGGATCGCCGGACTGAAATCCATGTCCACCTACTACCGGCTTAATCCGGTGGAAGACCGTACGTTGTTGAAATATCTCCAGACTCACGCCAGCGATATACCTCAACCTAACAATTCAAAAGGATAATTTATGGATATTCATGATTTTAATCCGTCACGTCGACGGTTTTTAAGCGGAATGCTGGCAGTCGGTGCCGTCAGCGCTTTAGGGCCAAATCCACTGATCTCAAAGGTCTGGGCAGCGGGTGAAAACCCGGAGCAATGGATCCAGTCTGGCTCGCACTTTGGCGCTTTTGAAGCCAAAGTCGTGAACGGTGAATGGGTCGATACCCGCCCCTTCAAACATGACAAATACCCCTGCGATATGCTCAATGCCGTTCGGGAGGTGGTCTACAACCCATCGCGCGTGCGCTACCCGATGGTGCGGCTGGACTGGCTGCGCAAGCGTGAAAAGTCAGATCGCAACCAGCGCGGCGATAATCGCTTTGTCCGTGTGAGCTGGGATCAGGCGTTGGATCTGTTCTATGAGGAGCTTGAACGAGTACAAAAGACCTACGGATCTTCTGGTGTCTTTACCGGGCTGGCGGACTGGCAAATTGTTGGCAAATATCATAAGGCCGGCGGCGCGATGGATCGGGGACTCGGTTTGCACGGTAGCTATGTAACGACCGTCGGCGACTACTCGGCAGCCGCAGCGCAGGTGATTTTGCCGCATGTGATTGGTTCGCTGGAAGTTTACGAGCAGCAAACGTCGCTCCCGCTGGTTATCGAAAATACCCAAACCATCGTGCTGTGGGGCTGCGATCCTATCAAGAATCTGCAGATCGAGTTCCTGGTTCCCGATCACGATGCGTTTGGCTATTGGCAGCAGATTAAAGAAGCGGTTGCGCAGGGTAAGATGCGCGTTATCAGCGTTGATCCGGTGCGTAGCAAGTCGCAAAACTATCTTGGCTGTGAGCAGCTGGCGCTGCGACCGCAAACGGATGTCGCGTTATTGCTGGCGCTGGCGCATACCCTGTACGAAGAAAAACTGTATGACGTGGCGTTCATTAACGATTATACCGTGGGCTTTGAACAGTTCTTGCCGTATCTGCTTGGGGAAAGCGACAAGCAGCCGAAAAATGCCGAATGGGCGGCGGAAATCTGCGGCCTGACGGCGGAGCAGATCCGCGACTTCGCCCGCCTGCTGGTCAAAGGCCGGACACAGTTTATGGGCGGCTGGTGCGTGCAGCGTATGCACCATGGCGAGCAGTATCCGTGGATGCTGGTGGTGCTGGCCAGCATGGTTGGCCAAATTGGCTTGCCGGGCGGCGGAGTAGGGTTTGGCTGGCACTATAACGGCGGCGGGACGGTCACTTCTGGCGGTCCCGTCCTGTCCGGCCTCGGGAGCATCAACAATCCCCCGGCCGCGAAATACAAAGCGGATTTCCGCGGCGCTTCAGAGCATATTCCTACCTCGCGAATGATTGATTGTTTGCTGGCGCCAGGCAAAAAGATCGCTTTCAATGGTGAAACATTAATTTTCCCTGATATCAAAATGGCGATTTTCAGCGCCGCCAATCCGTTCCATGCGCAGCAGGATCGTAACCGCATGATCGAAGCGTGGAAGAAGCTGGAAACCGTGGTAGTTCTGGATCATCAGTGGACAGCATCCTGTCGTTTTGCCGATATCGTCCTGCCTGTGACCACGCGCTTTGAGCGTAATGACATTGAGCAGTTCGGTACACACTCGAATAAAGGGCTGATGGCGATACATCAGGTGGTTAAACCGCAGTTTGAAGCGCGACATGACTTTGATGTCTTTGCCGGTCTGTGCAAACGCTTTGGTCAGGAAGAGACATACCGCGAAAAGCGGGATGAAATGCAGTGGATAAAAGCCATTTATGATGAGGGCGCGAAAACGGGAGCGTCCCTTGGCGTGAGTATGCCGAACTTCGAGAGCTTCTGGCAGGGCGAAGGATACATTGAATATCCTGCCGGGAAGCCGTGGGTGCGTCATGGAGAATTTCGCGAACAGCCGGATATCAACCCGTTAGGAACACCCTCTGGTCTGATTGAAATTTACAGCAAAACCATCGCGGGCTTTGCCTACGAGGACTGCCCGGGGCATCCGGTGTGGATGGAACCCTTTGAGCGTACCCATGGCAGCAAAACAGATAAATATCCGCTGCATCTGCAGTCCTGTCATCCGGATAAACGTCTGCACTCCCAGCTGTGCTCAAGCGAGGCGTTTCGTAACACCTATGCGGTGGCAGGAAGAGAGCCGCTGTACATGAGCGAGTCGGATGCCCGCGCACGTGGCCTGAAAGCCGGGGATATTGCGCGCGTGTTTAACGCCAGAGGCCAGGTGCTGGCCGGGGTGGTGATCAGTCCGGATTACGCGCCTGGCGTCGTCCGGATTCATGAAGGCGCGTGGTATTCGCCGCAGGAAGGTGGGAAAGCGGGCACACTATGCACTTATGGCGATCCGAATGTGCTGAGTGCGGATATCGGTACATCACAACTGGCGCAGGGGCCTTCGGCGCATACGGTGCTGGTCGAGGTGGAGCGGTACCAGGAGAATGCCCCGCAGGTCACGGGCTTCGGCGGGCCGGAGGTTGTGAAAGAGGAGGGGGCAAGTGCAGCATAATCACATTCATCGACAGCGGGCGGCGGTGTACCAGTGGTTTTCGCAACTGCTGTTCCGTGAGCTGGACGAGGAGCAACTCATCCGCCTTGAAAGTGGGGAAAGCCGAAAGTGGCTGGCGTCGTTGACGGCTATCCCTGGGTTATCCGTTGATGTCAAAAACCTGGAACGTAGTCTCGTTCGGGCGCTGCGCCGTGAAAGCCGACAGCTGGAGCTGGCGGCGGACTATGCCTCGTTGTTTTTGCTGGCACCTCCCGGCGGCGTTTCTCCCTATGCGGGGCATTATCCGCATACGACCGCGCCTGAAGAACGCAAGGAAATGAATGTGCTGTTAGTCGAGTATGGGCTGACACCGCAGGACAACGAGCCTGCCGACCATATTGCTGTACAGCTGGCACTGATGGCGAGAATGGTTACCAAAAAGGAGACGTTATCGGCGCAATATTACTTTTTGCATCATCACATTATGTGCTGGGCACCCCTGCTACGGGAAAGTTGTTTACAGCGGGACGAAGAGGGGGTTTATCCTCAGGCGGTTAACGTCATAACGCATTTTATGCGTGAGGATGAGCTGTATCTGGAATCTCTGTTGGTGGATGATTTTTACCTCAGCAGCCAGGGCTGAAAAGAACAAAGGGACAGCAAATGCTGTCCCTTTTCACCGCTGTCGCAGCAGAAAAGTTAGTCTGCGCGGCCCATGTAGCGACGTTCTTCGATATGGATACGGATTTTTTCACCCGCACTCAGATATTCAGGAACCAGGATAACCAGACCGGTGCTCATGGTCGCTGGTTTGTTACGCGCACTTGCTGACGCGCCTTTAATGCCCGGAGCTGTTTCAACGATTTCCAGGTCTACCGTTTGCGGCAGTTCAAGCGCCAGCAGCTGGCCGTCCCAGGTCAGTACCTGCATATCCGGCATTCCGCCTTCCGGGATGAACAGCAATTCTTCTTCGATCTGGTCTTTGGTGAAGGTATACGGGGTATAGTCTTCTTTATCCATGAAGACGTATTCGTTGCCATCGACATAGGAGAAATCAACGCCACGACGGCTCAGGGTGACGGTATCAACGATGTCATCACCTTTGAAGCGCTCTTCAACTTTCAGACCGGTACGAACATCAGAAAAACGCATTTTGTACAGCGTGGCGGCGCCACGTGCGGTTGGTGATTGAATATCAATATCTTTTACAATCAGCAGCTTGCCGTTGTAATTCAGTACCATACCTTTTTTAATTTCGTTCGCTCTTGGCATCGAAAAAATCCTGTAATGAGGAGTGTCTAAAATATCGCGTAAAACTACTCGCGCCGGGGCATTCAGGCAAGCGGAATTGATGCTTTTGCTGGTGCCCAAAAGGTGTTACTGTGCGCTTCCTGCACAATCCGATGGTTTACGATAAAGAGAGTACTGTATGGAATGCCGTCCGGATTGTGGTGCATGTTGCACCGCGCCTTCAATTTCCAGTCCCATCCCCGGCATGCCTGATGGCAAGCCCGCTAATACACC
>NZ_JAHLRC010000098.1:0-12844 GCF_018919545.1 Citrobacter sp. S46_ASV_140 | reverse complement strand
TTTACCACTCCGGTAATATCGCGCAGAAATTCGTAATCCATAATGTCTTCCTCTGCTCCCGGCAATGCGCCAATACCGCATTGCACCTTGCTGTAATTATCGCAGCAGCGCGGCAGAAAAAAAGCGTAGCGGGTATAAGGAATAGAAATAAAAATGCCCGGAGAAGCAGACTTCTCCGGGCATTGATGCGTTTTTACACAAATCGCGTTAGCGTATTACACCGCGGTCTGGAAAATCACACCATCGGCTTTCTCAGTATACTGAGACAGCTGGTCGAAGTTCAGATAACGGTAAGTATCCACCGCCGTCTTATCAACCTGCGCCACATAGGTCTGATATTCTTCCGCCGTCGGCAGTTTGCCAATCAGCGCCGCAACCGCCGCCAGCTCCGCAGAAGCCAGGTAGACGTTCGCCCCGGTACCTAAACGGTTCGGGAAGTTACGGGTAGAGGTCGAAACCACCGTTGCGCCGTCAGCCACACGCGCCTGGTTACCCATGCACAGCGAACAGCCAGGGATCTCAATACGCGCACCGCTCTTACCAAACACGCTGTAGTAGCCTTCTTCGGTCAGCTGCGCCGCATCCATACGGGTTGGCGGAGCCACCCACAGACGCGTCGGCAACTGGCCTTTGTGTGCATCCAGCAGTTTACCCGCCGCACGGAAGTGGCCGATGTTAGTCATGCAGGAGCCAATGAAGACTTCATCGATCTTCTCGCCCTGCACGTCAGACAGCAGACGCGCGTCGTCCGGATCGTTCGGTGCACACAGGATTGGCTCTTTGATATCCGCCAGATCGATGTCGATCACCGCCGCGTATTCTGCGTCAGCGTCGGCTTCCAGCAATTGCGGATCCGCCAGCCATTTTTCCATCCCCTGCACACGACGCTCCAGCGTACGGCGATCGCCGTAACCTTCAGCGATCATCCACTTCAGCAGAACGATGTTAGAGTTCAGATACTCAACGATCGGCTCTTTGTTCAGTTTGATGGTACAACCGGCAGCGGAACGTTCAGCGGAGGCATCGGTCAGTTCGAACGCCTGCTCCACTTTCAGATCCGGCAGACCTTCGATTTCGAGGATGCGGCCAGAGAAGATGTTTTTCTTACCTTTCTTCTCAACGGTCAGCAGACCCTGTTTGATCGCGTACAGCGGAATGGCGTGTACCAGATCGCGCAGGGTAATCCCCGGCTGCATTTTGCCTTTGAAACGCACCAGAACGGATTCCGGCATATCCAGCGGCATCACGCCGGTCGCAGCAGCAAACGCCACCAGGCCAGAACCCGCCGGGAAGGAGATGCCAATCGGGAAACGAGTATGGGAGTCACCGCCGGTGCCGACGGTATCCGGCAACAGCATGCGGTTCAGCCAAGAGTGGATTACGCCATCGCCCGGACGCAGCGACACGCCGCCACGGTTCATGATGAAGTCCGGCAGAGTGTGGTGCGTGGTCACGTCAACCGGCTTCGGATACGCGGCAGTGTGACAGAAGGACTGCATCACCAGGTCAGCAGAGAAGCCCAGGCACGCCAGGTCTTTCAGTTCATCACGGGTCATCGGGCCGGTGGTATCCTGAGAACCCACGGAGGTCATCTTCGGTTCGCAGTACGCGCCCGGACGGATACCTTTCACACCGCAGGCGCGGCCCACCATTTTCTGCGCCAGAGAGAAGCCGCGGCTGCTTTCCGCCACGTCTTTCGCCTGACGGAATACGTCGCTGTGCGGCAGTCCCAGCGCTTCGCGCGCTTTGGTGGTCAGGCCACGACCGATGATCAGCGGAATACGGCCACCAGCGCGCACTTCGTCGATCAGCACATCAGTTTTCAGCTCAAAGCTTGCCAGCAATTCGCCGGTTTCGTGGTTACGCACTTCTCCTTTGAACGGGTAAACGTCAATCACGTCGCCCATGTTCATGTTCGAGACGTCCACTTCGATTGGCAGTGCGCCCGCATCTTCCATGGTGTTAAAGAAGATAGGTGCAATTTTGCCGCCGAGACACAGACCGCCGCCACGCTTGTTCGGTACATGAGGGATATCATCGCCCATGAACCACAGTACGGAGTTGGTTGCAGATTTACGCGAAGAGCCGGTACCAACAACGTCACCCACATAAGCCAGCGGGTAGCCTTTTTTCTGCAGTTCTTCAATCTGTTTGATCGGGCCTACCGCGCCCGGCTGGTCCGGTTCGATACCTTCACGGGCGTTTTTCAGCATCGCCAGCGCGTGCAGAGGGATATCCGGGCGAGACCATGCGTCCGGTGCCGGAGAGAGGTCATCGGTGTTGGTTTCACCCGTCACTTTAAACACGGTAACGGTGATTTTTTCAGCCAGAGCTGGACGGTTCAGGAACCATTCGGCATCGGCCCAGGACTGCATTACCTGCTTCGCATATTCGTTGCCCGCTTTGGCTTTTTCTTCTACATCGTAGAAGTTATCGAACATCAGCAGCGTTGAAGAGAGCGCTTTGGCGGCAATCGGCGCCAGTTTTGCGTCGTCAAGCGCGTCGATCAGCGGATGAATGTTGTAACCACCCTGCATAGTGCCCAGCAGTTCAATGGCTTTTTCTGGAGTCACCAGCGGGGAGGTGGTGTCGCCTTTCGCGACGGCAGCGAGAAAACCCGCTTTAACATAAGCGGCTTCATCTACGCCAGGAGGAACGCGGTTGATCAACAGGTCTAACAGGAATTCTTCTTCGCCCACAGGCGGGGTCTTCAGCAGCTCGACTAGTGCGGCCATTTGGGTTGCGTCTAACGGTTTTGGCACAATCCCCTGGGCAGCACGCTCAGCTACGTGCTTACGGTATTCTTCTAGCACGACGATATCTCCTCGCTCTCATTGTCATAATGCGGCGCTTTTGTAGATGGGCGATTCTCTTCACGCTCCTGTGAGACAGTAGTTAGTAGGGTAAATGCCCGGTACCGCGTAAGGCACAATAACAGGATTTTCATTAAGTGTTAATCCGTTTACAAAAAAGCAACATAAAAAATTGGCTGAATCGTTAAGAATGGTGTAGCGACAGGGCAGGGCGTAATTTAGGCTCCCTAAAAACGATGTGAAACGGTTGATTTTCAAGCGCGACATGCTGAATATTCCAGCGATTTTTCAGCCATCAGATATAATTGTGTAATAAATCTTCACACTCTTTTTCCGGACCTGCCGGGTGAATCCCCAATAAAAGTCAAAACTATCTAACACGGGTGAATAATACTCGCGGCAACAGAACGCCTCACGGCACAGCGCTTGTCTCGTTGGAGTCATTTTATGAAGTTGCCCTTTAAGCCACATCTGCTTGTCCTTCTGTGCAGTGCCGGGCTGTTTGCCGCCTCTGGCGTGATGTTCGTTAAAAGTCGCGCAACGGAGCCAGCAGCTCCAGCCCCCGTCGCACAGCAACCGTCCGCACCGGCTCCAGCTCCCGTAGCGGCCCCTGCCCCGGCCGATCAACCAGCGCCCACCGCAGCCCCTACGTACACATCGGCACAAATCGATCAGTGGGTTGCGCCTATCGCGCTCTATCCGGATTCACTGCTGTCGCAAATTTTGATGGCCTCAACCTACCCGGCGAACGTCATCCAGGCCGCGCAGTGGTCAAAAGACAATCCCAAAATGCAGGGTGATGCCGCCATTCAGGCCGTTGCCAGCCAACCCTGGGATCCCAGCGTAAAATCGCTGGTGGCGTTTCCGCAGTTGATGTCGCTGATGGGTGAAAATCCGCCGTGGGTACAGAGCCTGGGCGATGCATTCCTTGCGCAGCCGAAAGAGGTTATGGATTCCGTTCAACGCCTGCGTGCGCTGGCGCAACAGACCGGAGCGTTGCAATCTACACCGCAGCAGACCGTTACTACCGTGGTCAAAGCTGCACCGGCTAAAACCGTCACCAGCGAGTCAACGACCACAACAGCCACGACCGCCGCCTCAGCAAGCCCAACGGTAATCAAAATTGAATCCGCCGACCCGCAGGTAGTTTACGTTCCCACCTATAACCCAAATACGGTTTACGGTACCTGGCCGAACACCGCCTATCCGCCAACCTATCTACCGCCAACGCCCGGCGAGCAGTTTGGCAACAGCTTCGTTAACGGTTTAGGCTTTAGCCTCGGCGTCGCCACAACTTATGCCATTTTCAGCAATATCGACTGGGATGACGACGATGACTGGGATCACCATCATAATGATGACTGGGATAACCATGGCGGCTATAACCGCAACGGTGATAACAACATCAATATCAACGTTGATAACTTCAATAAAATCAGTGGACAGCGTCTGACGGATGCCAACCGTACCTGGCAGCACAACCCGGCCTATCGCGAAGGGGTGCCGTACCCTAATAGCCAGCTCAATAACCGCTTCCACTCCACTAACACGGCTACGGGCCTAAGCTCAACCCAGCAAAGACCGGTCAACCGTGATAGCCAGCGTCAGGCAGCGTTGAGCCAGATGGAAAAATCAACGGGGAAAACCTTCCCCCAGACGGCGCGTACGGGAACGAAAGACGCCCAGCGTCAGGCATCCAGCCAACAGCTAAAGCAAATTTCCCAGCGTAATAACTACCGTGGTTACGATACCAAACCGCAAACGGCAAAACGGGCAAACACTCAGCAACATGAACATCGCCAGGCCGCCACTCAGCGACAAGAGAAACGGGTCACGCAACCAGCGCAGCAACGCAACGTGCAGCAGCGCAATCTTCAACAACGGACCAGCCAACCGCGGGCCAATGCGCTGAGCGGCAACGACAGTCGCTCCGCCAGTTGGCAGGCGCAGCAGCAGCGAGGGGCTCAAAGCAGGCAGGTCGCCCGCAATCAGCCATCTCGCCAGCTATCCGGCGACCGTGCTGAACACCGTGAATTCCGTCATCGTTAAGGGAAGCGACATGAAAAATAAACTACTCAGTGGAATGGTGTTATTCATGGTTTCGACCACCGCGATGGCACAGCAATCCTTCAGCACACCAGACCAGGCGACCGATGCCCTGGCAACCGCGATAAGCGAGCAGAATGAAAGCGCGATGAACAACCTGCTCGGGGAAAACTGGCGCGAGTTTCTGCCACCGGAAGGCGTCGATCCTGATGCGGTTGATCGCTTCCTGCGCGACTGGAAGGTCCGCCATAATACCGTCATCGACGGCAATAGCGCGCACCTGGTGGTCGGGGACAGCGACTGGCAACTGCCGATCCCGGTTGTTAAAACCGCTTCCGGCTGGCAATTTGATATCAAGGAAGCGGCTGAAGAGATCCTGACCCGTGAGATTGGGCGCAACGAACTTGCCGCTATTGAAGCATTACACGCCTATGTAGATGCTCAGCAAAGCTACTTTGCGATGAACCAAAAATACGCGCAAAAGATTGTCAGTTCTGAAGGGAAAAAAGATGGTCTGTACTGGCCTGTTTCGCCCGGCGAAGCGCCAAGCCCGCTTGGCCCGGCCTTTAGTCCGCAAGAGCCTGGCACGGGCTATCACGGCTATCGTTTCCGTATCCTTCCCGATAAAACCAGCGGCTTTGCGATGGTTGCCTGGCCCGTCAGCTACGATCACACTGGCGTTATGAGTTTTATGATTAACGGTGATGATAAAGTCTATCAGGCCGATCTCGGCGCTGATGCACAGCAGAAAGCCGAGGCGTTAACCGCATATCATCTGGATAAAAACTGGCAGCCCGTAGCGCCCTGAAAGCCAGTCAAATAGTGATTTGGCCGGGGAAGCGCCCCCCCTCCGGCCAACTCACGAGAGATTACAGGATGTTAGCGACGGATTTCGCCAGCTGCGCTTCCAGAACCGGTTTCGCTTCTTCGAACTTCAGGTTCACTTTGTTGGCATTAGACACGACGCGGGTCTGGTATTTTGCGCGATCGCCCTGCGCGCTGCTGGTTTGCAGCTTGATACCGGACGTGCCCTGGCGCAGTGCGGCAACGTTATCCGTTGTCACTTTCGCTTTGCTGCGCTCAGAGATTTGCAGGTCAGTGACCATGGTGTAGTTCACGTCTTCTACCATGGCATCCGCGGCCATACCGATCAGCCCCGCCGCCAGGCCAACGCCCAGCGCCGCGCCGGAGGAGTTGCTGTTATAGGCGGTGATGCCCGCTCCCAACGCAGCACCCACCGCTGCCCCTTCATAGCCGGTCTTTAGGAAGCCCTGAGCTTCACGCAGATCCATTTTGTCCGCTTTCAGTACGTTCGCCTGTACCCAGTAGTAAGCGCTGTCTGGTGAACTGGTCACTTTATAGCCCTTCGCAGACAGGTCGTTTGCCAGCAGGGTTTGCAGGTTGCTCATGTCTTTATCAGAAGTGTTTTTTACCTGAATGTAGACGGTCTTCTCGCTGGAAGGCTCCAGCCAGATGGTTTCACTCATCTGCGTTTTCACTTCGAGATTACGTTTTTTAACGGCGGTGGTCATCGCGCCACAACCAGTCAGCGTCATTGTCGCGACAACCATGCCAACAACCGCGATTTTTTTTAAAGACATGTTATTTCCTTTTTTCGTGTAATAGAGAATCCAGAGCCTCTTAACCGCGCGGCCAGTAGCCACACAATGGCGAAAAAAGTATCGGCAGTTGCGCAATTTTTTTTAGTGGAAATATCAATAAGATGACTACCAGAACTGGTAGCTTTCAGGCAAAAAAAACGCCTCCGAAGAGGCGTTTTCACAAAAGCGGGAAGATTACTTTTTCTTCGCTTTCGGGTTTGGCAGGTCGGTGATGCTACCTTCGAACACTTCTGCCGCCAAGCCCACAGACTCGTGCAGAGTCGGGTGCGCGTGGATGGTCAGCGCAATGTCTTCAGCATCACAACCCATTTCGATCGCCAGACCGATTTCACCCAGCAGCTCACCGCCGTTGGTACCGACAATCGCACCACCGATAACACGGTGAGATTCTTTGTCGAAAATCAGTTTAGTCATACCGTCTGCGCAGTCGGAAGCGATAGCACGACCAGAAGCAGCCCACGGGAAGGTGGCGGTTTCGTAGCTGATGCCTTTCTCTTTCGCTTCTTTCTCAGTCAGGCCAACCCATGCAACTTCTGGTTCAGTGTATGCGATGGATGGGATAACTTTCGGATCGAAGTAGTGTTTCTTACCGGCGATAACTTCAGCGGCAACGTGACCTTCGTGAACACCTTTGTGCGCCAGCATCGGCTGACCGACGATATCGCCGATAGCAAAGATGTGCGGCACGTTGGTACGCAGCTGTTTGTCAACGCGGATGAAGCCACGGTCATCAACTTCCACGCCAGCTTTGCCCGCGTCGAGGTTTTTGCCGTTCGGTACACGACCGATAGCCACCAGCACTGCATCGTAACGCTGAGCTTCAGCAGGCGCTTTTTTGCCTTCCATGGAAACGTAGATACCGTCTTCTTTCGCTTCAACGGCGGTTACTTTGGTTTCCAGCATCAGGTTGAATTTCTTGCTGATGCGTTTGGTAAAGACTTTAACCACGTCTTTATCGGCTGCCGGGATAACCTGGTCGAACATTTCAACCACGTCGATCTCTGAACCCAGCGCATGGTACACGGTACCCATTTCCAGACCGATGATACCGCCGCCCATTACCAGCAGGCGCTTAGGAACAGTTTTCAGTTCCAGTGCATCGGTGGAATCCCACACGCGCGGATCTTCATGCGGAATGAATGGCAGTTCGATCGGACGGGAACCCGCCGCGATGATCGCGTTGTCAAAGTTGATCACGGTTTTGCCGTTTTCACCTTCAACTTCCAGGGTGTTTGCCCCGGTAAATTTACCCAGACCGTTAACCACTTTCACTTTACGGCCTTTGGCCATACCCGCCAGACCGCCGGTCAGTTGAGTGATAACTTTTTCTTTCCAGGTACGAATCTTGTCGATATCGGTTTTCGGCTCGCCAAAAACGATACCGTGTTCAGCCAGCGCTTTGGCTTCTTCGATAACTTTTGCTACGTGCAGCAGCGCTTTAGAAGGGATACAGCCGACGTTCAGACAAACACCACCGAGGGTGCTGTAACGTTCTACGATGACGGTCTCCAGACCTAAATCTGCGCAACGGAAGGCAGCAGAGTAACCTGCAGGGCCTGCCCCAAGTACCACGACCTGAGTTTTGATTTCAGTGCTCATCATGACCTCTTAATTTATACCCGTCGTCCACCGGGTCGTTCTATCCGCCCGTATTTTACAAAATTGTTAACAATTTTGAAACAACAAACGGCAACCGATTTGTCTTTCGCACAATAACCTCACTGACTTCATGAGATTACCAGAAAAAAGCCGGCCGTCGGGCCGGCTTTTTCGCTTACATCACCAGGCGGCGAATGTCAGACAGCATGTTGTTGATGATGGTGATAAAGCGCGCACCATCAGCACCGTCGATTACGCGGTGGTCGAAGGAGAGCGAAATCGGCATCATCAGACGCGGCATAAACTCTTTACCGTTCCACACTGGCTCCATAGAGGACTTGGAGACACCGAGGATAGCCACTTCCGGCGCGTTCACAATCGGCGCGAAGTGGGTCGTACCCAGGCCACCGATGCTGGAGATGGTGAAGCAACCGCCCTGCATTTCGCCAGCGGTCAGCTTGCCATCACGCGCTTTCTTGGAGATGGTGGTCAGTTCACGAGACAGCTCGGTAATGCTCTTCTTGTTCACGTCTTTGAAGACCGGAACAACCAGACCATTCGGCGTATCTACCGCAACACCGATGTTGATGTATTTTTTCAGGGTCAGACGCTGACCGTCTTCAGACAGAGAGCTGTTGAAGCGTGGCATCTGTTCCAGAGCGGCGGCAACGGCTTTCATGATGAAGACCACTGGCGTGAATTTCACATCCAGTTTACGTTTTTCAGCTTCGGCGTTCTGCTGTTTACGGAACGCTTCCAGATCGGTGATATCGGTCTTGTCGAAGTGAGTAACGTGCGGGATCATCACCCAGTTACGGCTCAGGTTAGCACCAGAGATTTTCTGGATACGACCCAGTTCCACTTCTTCGATTTCACCAAACTTGCTGAAGTCCACTTTCGGCCAAGGCAGCATGCCCGGAATACCGCCGCCTGCTGCTGCCGGAGCAGCTTCAGCACGCTTGATAGCGTCTTTCACGTAAGCCTGAACGTCTTCACGCAGGATACGACCTTTACGGCCAGAACCTTTCACTTTCGCCAGGTTTACACCGAACTCGCGCGCCAGGCGACGAATCAGCGGTGTTGCATGAACGTAAGCGTCGTTCTCAGCGAACTCAGATTTACCTTCCGCTTTCGCGGCCGGAGCTGCGGCTGGTTTAGCAGCCTGAGCCGGTGCAGCTGCAGAGGCTGGAGCAGCCGCGGCAGTTGGAGCAGCAGCAGGTGCTGCGCCTTCAACTTCGAAGATCATAATCAGAGAACCGGTTTTGACTTTGTCGCCGGTGCTGATTTTGATTTCTTTCACGGTGCCCGCGAACGGTGCCGGAACTTCCATCGACGCTTTATCGCCTTCAACGGTAATCAGTGACTGCTCAGCGGCAATTTTATCGCCCACTTTAACCATCACTTCAGTGACTTCAACTTCGTCACCGCCGATATCCGGAACGTTAACCTCTTTCGAGCCAGAAGCTGCCGGAGCCGCCGCTGCTGCTGGAGCTGCCGCCTGAGCCGGTGCTGCAGCAGGCGCTGCGCCTGCAACTTCGAAGACCATAATCAGAGAACCGGTAGACACTTTGTCGCCCGTGTTGATTTTGATCTCTTTAACGGTGCCCGCGAACGGCGCCGGAACTTCCATCGACGCTTTATCGCCTTCAACGGTGATCAGAGACTGTTCAGCCGCAACGGTGTCGCCCACTTTAACCATAACCTCGGTAACTTCGACTTCGTCACCGCCGATGTCCGGTACGTGTACTTCTTTCGCCGCTGCCGCAGCAGGTGCTGCTGCCGGAGCTGCTTCTTTCTTCTCTTCTGCCGGAGCAGGTGCAGCGGCTGCTGCACCATCGGCGGAATCGAAAATCATGATCAGTTTGCCGGTCTCAGTTTTGTCGCCAACAGAGACTTTGATCTCTTTAACGATACCTGCCTGAGGAGACGGAACTTCCATAGAGGCTTTGTCGCCTTCTACGGTGATCAGCGACTGTTCAGCTTCAACTTTGTCGCCTACTTTGACCAGGATCTCGGTGATTTCAACTTCATCAGCCCCGATGTCCGGTACATTGATTTCGATAGCCATTATTCTTTTACCTCTTACGCCAGACGCGGGTTAACTTTATCTGCATCGATGTTGAATTTGATGATTGCGTCAGCAACCACTTTCTTATCGATTTCGCCACGTTTAGCCAGTTCGCCCAGGGCCGCTACAACCACATAAGAAGCATCAACTTCGAAGTGGTGACGCAGGTTTTCACGGCTGTCAGAGCGACCGAAGCCGTCAGTACCCAGTACGCGATAATCATCAGCCGGTACATAAGTACGAACCTGTTCGGCAAACAGTTTCATATAGTCAGTAGATGCCACTGCCGGAGCGTCGTTCATCACCTGAGCGATGTACGGAACGCGCGGAGTTTCCATCGGGTGCAGCATGTTCCAGCGTTCACAATCCTGGCCATCACGCGCCAGTTCAGTGAAGGAGGTTACGCTGTAAACGTCAGAACCTACACCGTAGTCGTTCGCCAGGATCTGTGCTGCTTCACGCACGTGACGCAGGATAGAACCGGAGCCCAGCAGCTGAACTTTACCTTTCTTACCTTCGAGGGTTTCGAGTTTGTAGATACCTTTACGGATACCTTCCTCGGCACCTGCTGGCATTGCCGGCATGTGGTAGTTTTCGTTCAGCGTGGTGATGTAGTAATAAACGTTCTCTTGTTTCTCACCGTACATACGCTCCAGACCATCGTGCATGATGACCGCAACTTCGTACGCGTAAGACGGATCGTAAGAGATACAGTTCGGGATAGTCAGAGACTGAATATGGCTGTGACCATCTTCGTGCTGCAGACCTTCGCCGTTCAGCGTCGTACGACCAGAAGTTCCCCCTACCAGGAAGCCGCGAGCCTGTTGGTCGCCTGCCTGCCAGCACAGGTCACCGATACGCTGGAACCCGAACATGGAGTAGTAGATGTAGAACGGAATCATCGGCAGATCGTTGGTGCTGTAGGAGGTCGCAGCAGCCAGCCAGGATGCGCCAGCACCCAGTTCGTTGATGCCTTCCTGCAGGATCTGACCTTTCTCGTCTTCTTTATAGTAAGCAACCTGCTCACGGTCCTGCGGGGTGTACTGCTGGCCGTTCGGGCTGTAGATACCGATCTGACGGAACAGACCTTCCATACCGAAAGTACGCGCTTCGTCAGCGATGATCGGAACCAGACGATCTTTGATCGACTTGTTCTTCAGCATCACGTTCAGGGCACGAACGAAAGCGATAGTGGTGGAGATTTCTTTGTTCTGCTCTTCCAGCAGCGCACCGAAGTCTTCCAGAGCAGGCAGTTCCAGCTTCTCGGTGAAGTTCGGCTGACGAGCAGGCAGATAGCCGTGCAGTTTCTGACGCTGAGCGTGCAGATAAGTGTGTTCTTCAGAACCTTCCGGGAAGGTGATGTAAGACAGGTTTTCAACCTGCTCATCGGTCACAGGAACGTTGAAACGGTCGCGGATATAACGCACGCCGTCCATGTTCATTTTCTTAACCTGGTGAGCGATGTTTTTACCTTCGGCGGTGTCACCCATGCCGTAACCTTTGATGGTATGGGCCAGGATTACAGTTGCTTTGCCTTTGGTTTCCTGCGCTTTCTTCAGTGCAGCGTAGACTTTCTTCGGATCGTGACCACCACGGTTCAGAGCCCAAATCTGCTCGTCAGTCCAGTCAGCAACCAGAGCTGCGGTTTCCGGGTATTTACCGAAGAAGTGCTCACGTACGTATGCGCCATCTTTGGATTTAAAGGTCTGGTAGTCGCCGTCAACGGTTTCGTTCATCAGTTGGATCAGTTTACCGCTGGTATCTTTACGCAGCAGCTCATCCCAACGACCGCCCCACATGACTTTGATAACGTTCCAGCCAGCGCCCGCGAAGATGCCTTCCAGTTCGTTAACAATCTTGCCGTTACCGGTGACCGGACCGTCAAGACGCTGCAGGTTACAGTTGATAACAAAGACCAGGTTGTCCAGTTTCTCACGGGTCGCGATGGTGATAGCACCCTTAGATTCTGGCTCATCCATTTCGCCGTCGCCCAGGAAGGCGTAAACGGTTTGTTTAGAGGTATCTTTCAGGCCACGGTGTTCCAGATATTTCAGGAATTTAGCCTGGTAGATTGCACCGATTGGGCCCAGACCCATAGATACGGTCGGGAACTGCCAGAATTCCGGCATCAGTTTCGGGTGCGGGTAGGAAGACAGGCCTTTGCCATGTACTTCCTGACGGAAGTTGTTCATCTGCTCTTCAGTCAGACGACCTTCCAGGAATGCGCGAGCGTAGATGCCCGGAGAGATGTGGCCCTGGAAGTAAACCAGATCGCCGCCATCCTGCTCGTTGCGTGCACGGAAGAAGTGGTTGAAGCAAACATCATACACCGTTGCGGAGGACTGGAAGGATGCCATGTGGCCACCCAGCTCGAGGTCCTTTTTAGACGCGCGCAGTACGGTCATGATGGCGTTCCAGCGGATAGCAGAACGAATACGACGCTCCAGCTCCAGATTGCCCGGGTATTCCGGTTCATCTTCAACGGCAATAGTGTTTACATAATTGCTGGCCCCAGCACCTGCCGCTACTTTCACGCCGCCTTTACGAGCTTCTGAAAGCAGTTGGTCGATCAGATACTGAGCACGCTCAACACCTTCTTCACGGATGACCGATTCGATCGCCTGTAGCCAGTCGCGAGTTTCGATCGGATCCACGTCATTTGGGAAACGTTCTGACATGGGGGTATTCCTTATCTA
>NZ_JAHLRC010000097.1:0-13135 GCF_018919545.1 Citrobacter sp. S46_ASV_140 | reverse complement strand
TATCAGGGGCATTATTATCAGAACTTTCTCTATCCGCACACAATAGTTACCATGCAAACAGTTGCGCGGTGTAGCTATGCTAACCAGCAATAGTTATCATCGTCACAAGGTTTCGTCATGCAAACTTAATCTAAATCCAGAATTCAATCCCAAGAGTATTAGGATTATTTAGTCTAAAATACTTTTTTGTCTAAGAGTTTTCGTATCGCATAGCCACGAACTACGCTGAGTGATAAAATTTTCGAGTTTACGCCTGCTTTCCCACGATTAGAGGGCGAGGCGCGGGTAGTCAATAAGACGAAAGAATTAATTGCTTCATAACCCTATTGCAAAATAAGCGGCAGTGCATCTTACATGGTCGGGTACCGTAAGTAACTGACTGTAATATATTGAAAACGCTTATTTTTACTCTGATGTAAGTTATAAGGGCAGATATGTTAAGTATGCGTCGACATGCCAACTTCATTAAACGTTTTAAGTCTTTAAGCTGTTTATTTACGGCAAGCGTTCTTTTCCCTATGCAAATCTCTGCAGCGACATCAGATTATGACGCTTTGGTTATTGAAGCGCGGGGTGGTAATAGTGCACCGTTATTGCGTTATCTAGAGGATCAGGGAAAGCAAAGCGCGCTAACGCCAAATCAGGTTGCCGACTGGCTGCAAGTTTCCAGTTGGGTTGATAACAACGATAAAGCCACTATTGAAATCTGGCAGCGCTATCGTGGGCAGATGGATGTGCCTGCGCGCGGCAAAGTTGCCGCTGCACGTGCGTACCGTAACCAGAAAAACTGGAATGATTCATTGGCGGTATGGGAAAGCGTTTTACAGGAAGAGCCTGACAACGTTGACGTACGCACCGGCTGGATAATGACGTTGGCAGATGCTCGCTACAATCAGCAAGCCCTTACTGAAGCGAATAAATGGGCACAGGCACATCCGGGGGCTGACTCCGATGCGCTACTTGCCTACGTATATCATTCTCAGGGGAAAAACTGGGACGCGCTGTTGGTTGCCAGCCAGGCGGATGACGTTGATCCTGGCAACAAAAATGCAAAATCCACGCTGCTGTCTGCTCTGTCAGCAAACCGTGTTTCCGGGCCCGCCTTAAATATGGCGGAGGTAGTGCCTACGGCAGATCCTGTGAAGCGCCGCCTTGAGCTTGATGCGGCCGCCGAAATGGTACGTTCCTCCTATACGTCCGCACGTAATGAAGAAGAGCGGTTTATCGTGGCGGATAAAGCGCTGGCTCGTTATGACCAGTTGCTGGCTGCCTGGAAGGATGAGCCATCCGCGCAGAATGATGTCCGTCGGGCGAGAATTGACCGCATGGGCGCTTTGCTGGTTCGTAAGCGAACGTCTGAAGTGATTAAGGAATACGAATCGCTTTCTGCGAGCGGCGAAGTGCCAAACTACGCAAAACGCTGGGTAGCATCGGCATGGTTAAGCGAACGCCAGCCAGAAAAAACCGAAGCGATGCTGATGAGCATCTACTACCCGAATGGACCGATTCCCGTTACGCCGCTTGGTCCTGAGGATCAACAGGATCTGTTCTACGCGCATATCGATAATGAAAACTTTGATGCCGCTAAAAAACAGGCCGAAAACCTAATCAAAGAGAGTCCGTACCTGCGACGCATCTATGGTTCGCCAACGCCGCAGCCTAACGATAACTGGCTGCTCGGACAGTCGATGCTGACGCAATATTATATCGCTGCCAATGAGCTACCTGAGGCTGAAAAGCTCGCTGAGCATCTGGCGCGAACAGGTTCAGGTAACCAGGGGCTGCGCATATCTTATGCCTCCGTTCTTGAAGCGCGTGGCTTGCCGCATGCGGCGGAGAAAGAGCTGAAGCTGGCGGAAGTGATTGAGCCAAGTAACCTGGAACTGGAGCGTCAGCAGGCTTATGTTGCGTTGGATCTCCAGGAATGGAGGCAGGCCGATGAACTGACGGATGACGTCATCGCCCGTAGCCCGGATGATGAAGCGACGCTGCGCCTCGCGCGTATTCGTGATGTCCACAAAATGTCGGAAGTGCGCATTAGCGGCACACAAGGGATCTCGTCCGATAGCCCGGTCAGCGGTAAGAATGACTTCAACATCAATACTGCCATTTACAGTCCGCCAATTAACGACAACTGGCGATTGTTTACTGGATTCAACTTTGCTACTGGCGAATTTGAGGAAGGTAAAGGCATCAGCCGCGATCTGGCTGCGGGGGCGGAATGGACTTCCCGCGACTACTGGGCAGAAATGGAAGTCTCTGGCCGAAATTATGGCGATGGTCAGAAAATTGGCGGTCGTCTTTCCGGCTGGCATGACTTCAATGACAACTGGCGCGTAGGCGGTTCGGCCGAGCGCTTGTCGCGTAATACGCCACTGCGCGCGCTGCGTAGCGGCGTGTATGCCAACGGCGGCGATATGTTTGTTCGCTGGTATCAAAACGAACGACGTGAATATCAACTGTCGTTTGCCGCATCACATTTCTCAGATGGTAACGATCGCATCGAATACGGACTCAGCGGAAAAGAGCGCATGTGGACAACGCCGCGCTTCACCCTGGACTTTACCCCGGGCATCGGCGGGAGCACCAACACCAAAGAGAATGTGCCGTATTACAACCCGAAGAGTGATTTTTCCGTGGTACCGGGTCTGAGCGCGGAGCAGGTTCTTTACCGCCATTATGACACCGTGTGGACGCAGCAAGGTCTGGCTGGCGTAGGTGGCTATTGGCAGCAAGGCCAGGACGCTGGTGCCATCGTTCAGGTGGGATACGGACAACGGCTCAAATGGAACAACGTCGTAGATGGCGGGGTGATGCTTATTTGGGATAAACGCCCCTACGACGGTAAACGTGAGCGGAATATCTCCCTCGCTTTCGATTTAAATGTCAGGTTTTAAGGATTGTTCATGCTGAAAAGATGCCTGTGGCTTAGCGCATTAATCGCTGGCTGGTTGATGATTACCGCGTGCAGTAGCGCGCACAATACAACGCCTCGCTACGTTCCTCCCGCAGAGAGAACGCCGCTGACGGCGGATCATCCGTGGCCGAAAAATAGCTTCCTGGTGCTCGGCTACCACGATGTCGAGGATGGTGCCGCCGACCAACGCTATCTTTCTGTGCGCACCAGCGCGTTGAGCGACCAAATGGCCTGGCTGCGTGATAATGGCTATAACCCGATCAGCGTGCAGCAAATCCTGGACGCCCATGACGGTAAAATCGTGTTGCCGGAAAAAGCGGTATTACTCACCTTTGATGACGGATATAGCAGTTTTTATACCCGCGTCTGGCCGCTGCTGAAAGCCTATAACTGGCCTGCGCTCTGGGCGCCGGTAGGGAGTTGGGTTGATGCTCCCGCCAACAAAAAAGTCGATTTTGGCGGCTTAATGACGGCGCGAGATAAATTCGCCACCTGGAAAATGGTCGAAGAGATGGGTAAATCACCGTTGGTGGAAGTCGGTGCACACACCTGGAATTCGCATTTCGGTGCACAAGCCAACCCGCAGGGAAGTAAAGAACCGGCGGTGGCGAACCGCCTGTATGATAAGAAAACCGGCACTTACGAAACGGATGAACAGTACACGCGCCGTATAAACGCGGATATCTCTCTCATCACCAACAAGATCAAATCGGTGACCGGGAAATCACCGCGCGCGTGGGTCTGGCCTTACGGGGCAGCTAACGGCACAACGTTAAACCTGGCTAAAGAGCATGGCTATAAGATGGCCTTCACGCTCAACGAAGGGTTGGCGAATGCCGCGTTTCTTGATGACATCCCGCGCGTGCTAATCTCTGATAACCCCTCTCTTAAGCGCTTTGCCAGCCAGGTCGCTCAGGTACGTGAACCGCAGACGATGCGCGTGATGCATGTCGATCTGGATTACGTGTATGACAAGGACCCTGCTCAGCAGAAGCGAAACATCGACAAACTTATCCAGCGCGTTTATGACATGCGTATTTCTCATGTCTTCCTGCAGGCCTACGCCGATCCGCAGGGTGACGGAAATATTCGCGAGCTCTATTTCCCTAACCGCTGGCTGCCGATGCGTGCCGACCTCTTTAACTATATCTCCTGGCAGTTACAAACGCGGGCAGGGGTGACGGTGTATGCCTGGATGCCGGTTCTGGCTTTCGATCTCGACGCTTCCATCCCACGCGTAACCGCCTGGGATCCGAAAACGGGACGTACAGCGATCAACCGCGAGAATTATGTCCGTCTGTCCCCCTGGAGCAGCGAAGCGCGTCAGCGCATCACTGAAATCTATGAAGACCTGGCCAAACACGCCAGCTTCAAAGGGATTTTGTTCCATGACGATGCTTTCCTGACGGACTTTGAAGACGCGTCACCGGAGGCATTGGCTGCCTACCGCGCCGCAGGGCTTCCCGGAAGCATTGAGCAAATCCGTAGCAATCCCCAGGCGTTCGAGCGCTGGACGCGACTGAAAAGTAAGGTGCTGATCGACTTCACCAAACAACTGACCCAGGCGGTGCGTAATATTCGCGGTCCGCAGGTGCAAACGGCGCGCAATATTTACGCCATGCCGGTACTGGAGCCGGAGAGTGAAGCCTGGTTTGCGCAGAACCTGAATGATTTCCTCAATACCTATGACTGGACGGCACCAATGGCGATGCCTTTCATGGAGCAGATCCCGGCTAATGATGCCAACGCCTGGCTCGACAGATTAGTGAATGCCGTTGCACAAACGCCCGGCGCGCTGGACAAAACCGTGTTTGAACTACAGGCACGAGACTGGCGTAAATCCGGGGACGAGGCTGAAATCAGCGGAAAACAAATAGCCGAATGGATGCGCCAGCTGAAATTAAGCGGTGCAGGTAACTACGGCTATTACCCGGATGATTTCATCAGCGACAAACCTGAGATGTCAGAGATTCGCTCGACGTTCTCCTCATACTGGTACCCGCAAAAATGACCGATCGCATAATTGCTTTCCTGATACTTTGCCTGATGTTCAGCCTGCCGTTTGGCGTGGCGGTCATCTTTACAGGTGAAGTGATGTTGAACTTCGTCTTCTTCTGGCCTTTGTTTATGTCTGCTTTGTGGATAAGCGGCGGGGTCTATTTCTGGTTCTACCGTGAGCGTCACTGGAAATGGGGAGATGACACACCGCCACCGACGCTGGAGGGGAATCCGCTGGTTTCCATTCTGATCCCCTGTTTTAACGAAGGGATTAATGCGCGCGAAACCATTGAGGCCGCGCTGGCGCAGCGATATAAAAATATTGAAGTGATTGCCATCAACGATGGTTCAACGGATGACACCCACGACGTGCTGGAACAACTGGCGGTGGAATACCCCAGTCTGCGGGTGATTCATCTGGCTGAAAACCAGGGCAAAGCGCTGGCGCTCAAGACCGGGGCAGCAGCGGCGCGCAGTGATTACCTGGTGTGTATTGATGGCGATGCGTTACTGGACCGTGATGCCGTTGCCTATATTGTGGCGCCGCTGATCCAGTTCCCGCGCGTCGGTGCGGTGACCGGGAACCCACGTATTCGAACCCGCTCCACCTTAATCGGTCGGGTGCAGGTCGGGGAGTTTTCTTCCATTATCGGCTTGATTAAGCGCACTCAGCGAGTTTATGGGCAGATCTTTACCGTTTCCGGCGTGGTTGCTGCGTTTCGTCGTCGCGCGCTGGCCGAGGTCGGTTACTGGAGCCCGGACATGATCACCGAAGACATCGATATCAGTTGGAAGCTGCAATTGCGCCACTGGTCGATATTCTTTGAGCCGCGCGCACTGTGCTGGATCCTGATGCCTGAAACGTTAAGAGGGTTATGGAAACAACGACTGCGCTGGGCGCAAGGCGGTGCGGAGGTGTTTATCGTGAACATGCGCCGCCTGTGGTCATGGGAATATCGCCGTATGTGGCCGCTGTTTTTTGAGTTCTGTTTTTCTACCACCTGGGCGTTTGCCTATGCGATCAGTATCGTGCTGTTCCTGTTAGGGCTGATGATCCCGATGCCGGACTCGCTGTATGTACAACATCTGTTCCCGCCGGCCTTTACTGGGCTAATCCTCGGCGTGGTGTGCTTGTTGCAGTTTGCGGTGAGTCTGATGATTGAGCGGCGCTATGAAAAAGGCATTGGCGCGTCGTTGTTCTGGATTATCTGGTTCCCGGTGGTGTACTGGATGTTAAGCCTGTTCACCACGCTGGTCGCTTTCCCGAAAGTAATGCTTAAACGCAAACGCGGCAGGGCGCGTTGGGTGAGTCCCGATCGTGGAATTGGGAGGATCGAATCATGAGCCAGCCGCTGATCTTTACGGAGCAGCGTTTGCTGCCGCGCATCATTGACGTGCTGTTAACGCTTTTTGCCTGGGTTGGCTTTTTATATTTGATCTATAAAGGGCTGATCACCGCTCTGGCGCACTCACCTTATATAGGCGTGCGACCCTTTTTCACCACGCTGGATACGGTCACGTTTTACATCCTTGTCGCGCTGGTCAACGGACTGGTGCTGATTGGTTGGGCGAAGTACAACCAGTTTCGTTTTCGGGTGGAACGTCGCAGTCGCAGACCCGGACTGGAAGATCATGAGCTGGCGGAAAGTTTGCGTATTACCCGGGAACTGGTGACAGAGCTGAACAAAGCGCGGGTGCTGACGGTTCACCATCATGAAAGTGGTGAAATCAGTCATATCGATGTGGACAGGGATATCGCCGATAACCGTCTACCGCCGCCGACGCCCGCGATGCTGGAGTATTTGCCGCCAGAGCCGCTGCCGTCGTGGCAGAAAAGGCCTGAGTGATATTTCTACTTTCAGCTGCTTCCTTCAGCCTCGCACAGGTCTATGATTAGACCCAGACAATAAAAAAATGCGAGGCAATGTCGTGGATAAGGAACTACTGGATGCCGGTTACCGGGCCTATACCGGCGAGAAGATTGACGTCTACTTCAATACGGCGATATGTCAACATTCGGGCAACTGCGTGCGGGGAAGCGCAGCGCTTTTTAACCTGAAGCGTAAACCGTGGATCATTCCGGATGAAGTGGATGTCGCGACGGTCATTAAAGTGATTGATACCTGTCCGAGCGGTGCGCTGAAATATCGCCAGAAATGAGTGAGGGGACCATGGAAATTCTTGCAGGCCACAACAAATTTTATGTTAACGATGCCAAAGGCAATCAGGTTGCCGAGATTGTCTTCGTGCCAACGGGTGAGCATCTGAGCATCATTGAACATACCGATGTCGACCCCAGCCTGAAAGGCCAGGGGGTCGGTAAACTGCTGGTGGCGAAGGTGGTGGAGAAAATGCGCGCCGAAAACCGCAAAGTTATTCCGCTGTGCCCGTTTGCCAAACATGAGTTTGATAAAACCCGCGAGTACGACGATATTCGCGCCTGATAATCTTACGTGCGCCGGAAGGCATGACCGCCGTCCGGCGCATCACTCCCGATGCAGCAAATCCTGATAAATTCCCGTCAATACACCTTGTGGGCCAAACTCTTTTTTAATCCACTGGGTTACACGACCGGTGGCCGAATGCTGGGTCGCCAGCAGCATCCGTGAATCCTGACGCGGGTTGTGGATCTGCCGCGTGACCAGCAACGACTTTTCCATCGCCTCGCGCACCATATAGTCCGGCAGAAAACCGATGCCCTCACCCAGGATCTGGCACTGGCATTTGGTATTAAAATCAGGAACCAGAATCGACTCCTGTCCGTGTAACAGCCAGCCGACCTTCTTGTTGATGGTGTGGGCGGTGTCTTCCACCATGATGTTCGGGTACAGGCGCAGCTGGCTCTCAGAAATCGGTTCAGGCATAAAAGCCAGCGGATGATCCGGGGCAATCGCAAACGACCAACGGATCGCGCCGATCTCGGTGTAATCAATCCCCCCGCCGTCCAGTAACGTATCCGGCGCGCCGATAGCGATGTTGGCGAGGTTGTTAATGATCGAATCCCAGACGCCGTTATACACCTCAGTGGTGACGGTTATCTGGCAGGTTGGAAACTGTTTCTTGAGTACCTGCAGCAGTCGTGCCGTATGTTGAGGGGTATACAACAGTTGATTAATACAGATGCGTACCCGGGCTTCAATGCCCTGAGCAATGGTATCAATACTGCGCTTGATGGCGTGGAAATCGTTGAGCAGGTCGGTCGCCTTGCGAAACAGATAGCGTCCGGACTCAGTCAGCTCAATGCTGCGGGTACTGCGGGTAAACAGCACCACGTCGAGCCCCAGCTCCATGCGCTTAATGGTGTAACTAATTGCTGATGTGGTTAAGCCAAGTTCCTCAGCCGCCTTGCTGAAGCTGCTGTAGCGGGCTGCCATCGTAAATGCCAGCAGGTTTTCCTCGGTAAAAATTGAATTCATCTTCCTCCCCTCCGGCGACAAACGCACATCCGCGACGCGATGATTGTTGAATGTATTTGTAATCCTTATGCAGAGCAATCAGTTTTGAACAGAATTTAACACTAGTTTTACAATTGATTTGAAGGCAATCACACTTCTGTATATTAATTGCAGGCCGCTATCCGTGTAGCATCACGCCTGATTTTCCTGACAACTGATTAATGGCTAAAAGCGGCTCTGTCATAAGGAAAAGATTGCACTACAGCACGTTTTGTTCTCATTGTTAAATTTGATTCAATAATCGACACGCTTACGATGAATGAAATTTAAGCGGATATTATTCTCTGCACTCTGTTGCTATTCTCAGCTTATCGGATATTTAAAAGTCTAAAAAACTGCAGGAGAGCGATTATGTCAGAGAAAGAACTCATTACTGAATTTCTGCTGGCGGCAGAGCAGGGTGATGCCGATGGATTAAAATCCTGCCTGGCAAAAAATGTGGATATTAATGCCACTAACCGCCAGGGGCGCACTGCCATAATTATTGCCAGCCTGAATAAACATTATGACTGTGTTTCTTTATTGATTGCCGCCGGTGCCGATATTAATAAACAGGATCAAACCTGTTTTAATCCATTCCTGATTAGCTGTCTGACTAACGATTTAACGCTGCTGCGTACCGTATTACCGGCCAATCCCGATCTCAATTGCCTGAGCCGTTTTGGCGGCGTCGGTATTACGCCTGCCAGCGAAAAAGGTCATGTAGAGATCGTGCGCGAACTGCTGCTGCGTACCGATATCAATGTTAATCATACCAACTTTGTCGGCTGGACGCCGTTACTGGAAGCCATCGTGCTTAATGACGGCGGCGCGAAACAGCAGGAAATCGTCAAGCTGCTGCTCGACCATGGCGCAAACCCGCACATGACGGATAAATACGGTAAAACCCCGCTGGAGCTGGCGCGGGAGAAGGGATACCACGAAATTGCCGAGCTGCTGATTGCGGCCGGAGCCTGACAGAGGAGCGCCACTATCGCCACGCCATCACGGCGATGCGTACGGGCGCTAACCGCAGACGGCGCGTTTCTCGCTTTCCGGGGAACGGGACGGGTTGAACAGGTTTTTTCCCGCGCGGTAAACCTGTTGATACCTGAACAGCAGCGGTTGCTGACGTTACTGAGTGAAGGTTGTGATAACGCGCCTAACAGCTGTCGGCTGGCGCTGACGCATTGTGAAGAGCTGTTTCACCCCGGTGAGAGAGTCAGTTTTACCGAATCGGGGATAGCCGTTGGCAACGATAAATGGATAGAAACTTCCGGTTGTCTGCCGTGGCGCATACCACGGTGGAGGCTTGATGCAATAAGCCTTGCTGCAATCCGCTGGCTGCGCTGGGAAGAGGTTATTCGCCAACAGCTAAGAAGTGCTGACACATTATTTCTGTACCAGGGTGATAACCCGTTTTATCTGGAAATCACCCGCCAATTACTGAGTCGCCGACAAACATTACTGGCGGCGTTGCATACAGGAGAAAATATCTCTACAGCGGTCAGCCATTTAATTGGTCTGGGGATTGGTCTGACGCCTTCATCTGATGATTATTTAGTGGGCTTAAGCACTATTTTATTTATTCCGGGACATCCGCTGGGGAAATATCGTGATGATTTTTTAGCAGCCTTACAACGTGCCGCAAATAATACCACGCTACTCAGCAAAATAACGCTAGAGGAAGCCTTTCATCAACGTTATCGGGAAAGCGTCGGACGGCTGCTGAACCATATTATTACAGAGCAACAACCCGTTTCTACGCAATATATTACTGACATTAAAAATATCGGCTCAAGTTCTGGCTGCGACATGCTGTATGGCATGGCGGATGCCTGCGCCCTGAGCCACAGGTCCGGAGGGAATTATGTCGATCAGGATAGTTGTTAAAAAGAACACGTATTTTGATTCTGTCTCACTGATGTCTATCTCCACACGCGCAAATAAGCTCGATGGCGTTGAGCAGGCGTTCGTGGCTATGGCGACAGAAATGAATAAGGGCGTACTGAAGAATCTCGGTCTGCTCACGCCTGAACTTGAAGAGGCGAAAAGTGGCGACCTGATGATTGTCATTAAAGGCGCCAGCGAGGCGGCGAACGTTCAGACGCTGGTGGCGATTGAAGATTTGTTTACGCATAAAGAGCAGGGGGGGCAGCATGAAGCGCGCTATGCCACGCTTGCCAGTGCGAAGAAGCATGTTCCTGACAGCAACCTGGCGGTGATCTCGGTCAATGGTCTGTTTGCCGCGCGTGAAGCGCGTCAGGCGCTGCAAAATAACCTCAACGTGATGCTGTTCTCTGACAACGTCTCTCTTGAAGACGAACTGGCGCTCAAGCAACTGGCGCATGAAAAAGGCCTGCTGATGATGGGGCCCGATTGCGGAACCGCCATTATTAACGGCGCGGCGCTGTGTTTTGGCAATGCGGTGCGTCGCGGCAACATCGGAATTGTTGGCGCCTCCGGTACCGGTAGCCAGGAGCTGAGCGTACGCATTCACGAGTTTGGCGGCGGGATTTCCCAACTGATTGGCACCGGTGGACGCGATCTGAGCGAAAAGATTGGCGGCCTGATGATGCTTGACGCGATTGGCATGCTGGAGGCCGATCCGCAAACCGAGATCATCGCGCTTATCTCCAAACCTCCTGCGCCAACAGTGGCGCGCAAAGTGCTGGAACGTGCGCGCGCCTGCCATAAGCCCGTCGTGGTGTGTTTCCTCGGACGTGAAGCCGCGCCTGCGGATGAAAACGGTCTGCTGTTTGCACGCGGCACTAAAGAGGCGGCGCTGAAAGCGGTACTGCTGACTGGCGTGAAAAAAGAGAGTCTGGATCTGCATCCGCTCAACTGGCCGCTGATTGAAGAGGTCCGCGCCCGCCTGACCCCGCAGCAAAAGTACATTCGCGGCTTATTCTGCGGCGGCACGCTGTGCGATGAGGCGATGTTTGCTGCCATGGAAAAACATGCGGAAGTTTACAGCAACATTCATCCGGATCCGGCTTTTCGCCTGACAGATCTCAACCGCAGCGTGGGACATACCTTCCTTGATTTCGGAGATGACGATTTTACCAACGGTAAACCGCACCCGATGATCGATCCAACCAACCGCATTAGTCGTCTGTTGCAGGAAGCTCGCGATCCTGAAGTCGGCGTGATCGTTATGGACTTCGTTCTTGGATATGGATCACATGAAGATCCGGTTGGCGTGATGATCGAGGCGATCGTCGAAGCCAAAGCGATCGCCGCCGCAGAGGGGCGTCCGCTTGAGATCCTCGGCTACGTGCTGGGAACCGATCTCGATACGCCGTCGCTGGAAAAACAGTGCCAGATGCTGACCGATGCAGGCGTGATCTGGGCGAGCAGTAGCACCAATACCGGATTGCTGGCGCGTGAATTTATCTGTAAAGGGGAGGAAGCCTGATGAGCCAGACACTGTTTAACCAGCCGCTGAACGTGATTAACGTCGGCATCGCGATGTTCAGCGATGACCTGAAAAAGCAGAATGTTCCCGTGACCCAGCTCGACTGGACGCCGCCGGGCCAGGGCAACATGCAGGTCGTGGCCGCACTGGACGAAATTGCCGATTCGCCGCTGGCTGACAAAATCGCTGCCGCTAACCAGCAGGCGCTGGAACGCATTATCCAGTCGCATCCGGTGCTGATTGGCTATGACCAGGCGATCAACGTCGTGCCGGGCATGACCCGCAACACCATCCTGCACGCCGGACCGCCCATCTGCTGGGAAAAAATGTGCGGCGCAATGAAGGGCGCGGTCACCGGGGCTTTGGTGTTTGAAGGGCTGGCGAAAGATCTGGATGAAGCCGCCGACCTGGCCGCCTCGGGTGAAATCATCTTCTCACCGTGCCACGAGCATGACTGTGTCGGTTCGATGGCGGGTGTAACGTCGGCATCGATGTTTATGCACATCGTCGAGAACAAAACCTACGGCAACCGCGCATATACCAATATGAGCGAGCAGATGGCGAAGATCCTGCGCATGGGCGCGAACGATCAGAGCGTTATCGATCGCCTGAACTGGATGCGCGATGTGATGGGACCGATGCTGCGCGACGCCATGAAGCTGGCGGGCGAAATCGATCTGCGCCTGATGCTGGCGCAGGCGCTGCACATGGGCGATGAGTGCCATAACCGCAACAACGCCGGGACGGCGCTACTGATACAGGCACTGACGCCGTGGATTATTCAGACCGGCTATCCGGTTGAGCAGCAGCGTGAGGTATTCGAATTCGTCCTCAGCAGCGATTACTTCTCCGGACCGACCTGGATGGCGATGTGTAAAGCCGCAATGGACGCCGCACACGGGATCGAATACAGCACCGTAGTCACGACGATGGCGCGTAACGGCGTTGAATTCGGTCTGCGCATCAGCGGCTTACCGGGTCAGTGGTTTACCGGTCCGGCGCAGCAGGTGATTGGCCCAATGTTTGCGGGCTATAAGCCCGAAGATTCCGGACGTGATATCGGTGATAGCGCAATTACCGAAACCTACGGCATCGGCGGTTTTGCCATGGCCACGGCACCGGCCATCGTGGCGCTGGTGGGCGGTACGGTTGAAGAGGCGGTCGATTTCTCTCGCCAGATGCGTGAAATCACTCTCGGCGAAAACCCCAACGTTACCATTCCGTTACTTGGTTTTATGGGCGTACCGACCGCTATCGACATTACGCGCGTGGGTAGCACCGGCATTCTGCCGGTGATTAACACCGCAATTGCGCACAAAGATGCGGGGATCGGCATGATCGGCGCCGGAATAGTCCATCCGCCGTTCG
>NZ_JAHLRC010000096.1:0-13425 GCF_018919545.1 Citrobacter sp. S46_ASV_140 | reverse complement strand
GCCCGTAGGCAGGGGTTATATTATTTTCAAGCTGATAGATGATGGATAAAATAACATTTAAGTTATATCGTGTTATTTGATTATGTTCGGTTGCAAAGGATGAACTGGTTTCCACAAGATTGAAATGATTATATTCCTGCAACAGTGCTAAATTTGGCGCAATCTCAACAGGAAACTGTTTATCATTTGGTGAGGTGAAAAGATAGATATTCGCAGTTTTATGTTTATCTCTGTAGATAACATCCTGCAGCATATTATCCAGCTTATTAATATTCGCTGGCGAGATGGTGCCCATCATCTCTTGTCCGACGTGCGTCCAATATCCTTTTGCAACATAGCTACCGATGTAAAACTGGGGGACTGCTGTAATGATGTTCCGAATGTTGTGCTTAATGCCGTAATACATCGACATCGACCCGCCTTTGGAAGCACCAAGAATAGTCGTGTTAGTGGGTTTTACAAAATCAATCACCCCCTGCATGAGTAGACTAACCCCCTGCTCAATATCGAAATTCATTTTATTACACAAGTAATAAGCTGGCAGACCGCCAAAATCATCTTTAATCCATAGAATTGCAGAATGGCAATGGTCAAGCATGACAAAGTCATAGATGGTAGCATCCGGGATATTAAACCCAGACATGACAATCAACAAATGCCGACAATCTCTGGAGGCCGGTTTGAATCGATAGTGAATCGGTGTCTGATTTTTATAATTGAAAACAAGATTCTCTACCATTATTTAAACCCGGTTAACGTTTCACGGTGACCAGAACAGCACACACAGTAATGATTTACCAAAGGGTCTGTTCTGCATTCTCTGTGCGATATAAAGCGGTTATGATTCTTTAAACTTAAATGTCACCACGGCTATTTTTTGACAACACCGGTCTGCAGACTCACGGCAAGTAGGTACAATCCCGTTCGGGCACTACGTGAAGACAACAAAAAACCCTTAAGGCTGCTTGCTGGCAGGCTTAAGGGTTCCGGCCCCATCCGGCGCTTATCTCCGGCACTCACGATGGCTTAGCTCTTGAAGGGGCGATAAGAATAATCTCACTTCCGGATATGTTTTGTTTAACACAAATTGCGATTTGACTATTTTATAAGCGTATTCAATCAATTATTAGGCGCTGTTTTTCACTGAGCGCGTCCAGCAACAGGCGCAGTCCTGCAGGTTGATGCTCCCGCGAAAGATATAAACCATAAATTGGCAGGCTTTTTGGTTGAAGCTCGGGCAAGAGTCTAACCAGCTTTCCCTGTGCCAGCCCTTCCCGCGCCTCCAGTTCCGGCACCAGCGCAATACCCGTTCCCACCAACGCCGACTCACAGAGCAACGAAGAGATCCCGGCGCTCAAATTGCCTTTAATCGCAACAGCGGCAGCCCGCCCCTGGGCATCCAGAAAGTGCCAGGATTTTCCGGCAAACCCGCTGTAGTAGAGACAATTATGCCGCGTAAGGTCGTCGATAGTCTCAGGAGTGCCATGTTGATGCAGGTACTCGACAGACGCGCACAGTACCGATTTACAGTCGCCAAGGCGACGGGCAATAGTTCCAGGTTCAGGGTTTTCCGTTATACGGATCGCCACATCAATGCGTTCTCCCACGAGGCTTACCGGTTGATTATTGATCTCCACCTCGATACGCAGTTGCGGATACTTCGTCAGAAACGCGGGCAGTACCGGCGCTAAAATATGCATAGCTGTAAAATGCGCACAGGCCACACGTAGCGTGCCAGAGGGAGTTTGCGCGGCGCTGGCGGCACCAATATCCAGCGAAAGCTGCGCCAGAGAACGCGTTTTCACTAATGCCTCTTCACCCGCTGGCGTGATCGTCAGACGGCGCGACGAGCGATGGATAAGCCTTGCACCCGCCCATTTCTCCATCTCGTCGAGGTAACGACTGACCATCGGACGGGAAAGCCCCAGCGCACGCGCGGCGGCGCTCAGACTGCCCAAATCACAGATATGGTTGAATACCGTTGCCGCCATCACTCTGTCCATTGCATCCCATCCGATCGTTTTATGAAACTCAGCATGTCCTAATAAGGGAATTCTAACAGATCCGAATTTCCTTAAAATACAGGAACTATCAAAAGACAATTTCCTGCACAAGGATACCTGGCATGAAAGTTAAAACGCTGGCCCTGCTGTTACCTCTGTTCGCCTCTTCAGCCTTTGCCGCGACGCTACAGCTGGACGTCTACAATCCACAGGACAAGGCTATTTTCCCGGTCTCTTCAACGCTGGTTTCAGGACCGAAAGAAGCAATATTGTTTGACGCACAGTTCAGTACTAAAGATGGTGAACAGCTGGTGCAGATGATTCGCGCCAGCGGTAAAACGCTGAAGGCCATCGTGATCACCTCCGGCGATCCGGATTTCTATTTCGGACTGCAGCCTATCGTCAAAGCCTTCCCACAGGTAAAAGTCCTGGCAACACCGCACGTAGTAGACCATATCCGTGCCACCAAAGAGGCCAAACTGCAATTCTGGGGTCCGCAAATGAAGGATGGCGCACCAACATCGCTCACCGTTCCGCAAGCAACAACGCAAACGCATTTCACGGTTGATGGTGAAACGCTGGAGCTGCGCCACCCTAATGATTATGCAGCCTATGTCTGGATCCCGGCGAACCGTGCCATTATTGGCGGTACCGGCGTGGCGTCTGGTATACACGTCTGGACGGCGGATACGCAATCTGCAGAACAGCGTAGCGCGTGGCGTAGCGTACTGGGCGAAATGCAGAAGTTACAACCCACCCAGGTGGTCCCGGGGCATTACATCGGCGAACGCCCTGCGGGCGATAAAGCGATTCGCTTCACACAGGGCTATCTGCAATCGTTTGAGCAGGCGTTAGGGGCGAAGAAAGGTTCGGATTATGTGATTAAAACCATCACCGCGGCATGGCCAGGTCTTGCAGACGCAAGTTCTCTGGAGCTAAGTGCGAAGGTTAATACTGGTGAGATGAAGTGGTGATTGAGATTTAACGCAAAAAATAACCCCGAACGCGTGTCGGGGTTTCATTACGATAAGCATACCGGAATCAATGAACGCCCATGCGCCAGGCAAAATAGATCTCTTCTTTTAGTTCAGTCGAAGAAAGCGTCAATAAATCCGCGAACTCCAGCTCTAACTGTTTCAGTCTTTTCAGGTACTGAGCTGGTGAAAGATCGGTTTTATCACGACGTAAAAACTCTATTGCCAGTTGGGCCGGGTCTAATTGGGTAGACATATCATCCTCGCTTGTGTTCAAAACCTGCACAGTATAACACCATTCCCTGTGCAGATAATGACCAAAAGCAATATGCATCACAAAATTGCTGTCGTCAGACGCGACGTACAGCACAATCGTCCCTGCTCATCGAAGATTTCGATTTGCCATACCTGATGACGGGAGCCGGTATGCACCGCGCGACATACCCCTCTGACGCGCCCTTCCCGCGCCGAGCGAATATGGTTGGCGTTGACCTCCAGGCCCACCACTTTTTGCTCACCCTGAGTACACAGGTAGCCAGCCACCGAACCAATGCTCTCAGCCAGCACTACGGACGCGCCGCCGTGCAGCAAACCAAATGGTTGTTTAGTACGGTGGTCTACCGGCATTGTGGCTTCCAGCGTGTCATCGCCAATGTGCACAAAACGAATATCGAGCAGCCCAACCATATTTCCTTCACCCATGGCGTTGAGCGCTTCGAGTGTGACTTCACGTTTCCAGATCATCCTATAATCTCCAGCAGTGCCTGTAATGGATGGCGAACGCCCGTGCCTTCAACGCGTTTAACCTGACTGCGACAGGAGTATCCGGTAGCCAGACAACGGTTACGCGGCAATCGTTGCATTGCCTGGTGCCATGATAGCTCATAGATCCCCAGTGAGTTCTGATGATTCTTCACTTCGTGGCCATAGGTGCCCGCCATACCACAGCACCCTACGCTGATGTTCTCCAGCTTTGCACCAAAGCGGGCAAAAATAGCCGCCCACTGAGCAGGCGCGCCCGGCAGGGCCGTCACTTCGGTACAGTGTCCAAAGAAGTACCACGGTTCACCGCCCACAGCGACTGGCGGCTGTGACTCCACAACCGTCGATAACCATTCGTTGGCGAGTAACACATGGAAATCGCCCCGCTGTTCCCCGAGCGCCAGTTTGTATTCATCGCGATAGCAAAGCACCAGCGCCGGATCGACACCCACCATCGGAATATTCAGCTTCGCCACCCGATTGAGAAACTCAGATGTTTTCTTTGCGGTTTTAGCAAAACGGTTTAAAAAGCCCTTAATATGCTGGGCCTTGCCGTTTGGCGAAAACGGCAACAGTACCGGCTGCAAACCCAGCTTTTCAACCAGACGTATAAAATCAGCCACCACCTGTGCATCGTAATAGCTGGTGAACGGATCCTGCACCACCAGCACCGTACGGGCTTTTTGCTCAAGGCTGAGTAATTCGAGCTGTTCCAGCGTCATATTAGCGGAACGATGGCCAACTAACTGACGTTGAAGCGACGGCGCAGACAGCAGCGGTAAGTCGACCATGCCGATGTGCTTTTTAGCCAGATTACGCACCAGCGGCTGGTTGATGAAGAAGTTAAACGTGTTGGGCGCCCGCGCCATTAACGGCGCATAACTCTCAACGGTCGCCACCATGTGATCGCGCAACGGCCGCAGATAACGCGTGTGATACAACTGCAGGAAGCGTGAGCGGAACTCCGGCACATCGATTTTAATCGGGCACTGTGTGGAACAGGCTTTACACGCCAGACAACCCGACATTGCCTCTTTCACTTCGTGCGAGAAATCGTATTCGCCTTTGCGCGCATGCCAGCTATTGCGGGTACGGGCAATCAGCGTACGTAAACTGGCACGTTTTTCCGGTAGCTCTTTTTCCAGCTGTAGCGGGTCAATCCCGCGATCTGCCAACAGACGCAGCCATTCACGCACCAGCGTAGCTCGCCCTTTCGGTGAATGGATGCGGTTGAGGTTGATTTTCATCGACGGACACATCGGGCTTTTCGCATCAAAGTTAAAGCATAACCCGTTGCCGTTACACTCCATCGCCCCACGCCACTCCTGGCGTACGGCCAGCGGGATCTGACGGTCATACGTTCCGCGCTTCACCGCGTCCACTTTCATCATCGGCGCATCAACATCCTCCGGTGGACAGATTTTGCCAGGATTGAGCCGGTTTTGCGGATCAAACACCGATTTCACTTTACGCAGTTCGCGATACAGTTCCTCACCGAAGAACGCCGGGCTATATTCTGCACGAAAACCTTTCCCGTGCTCGCCCCACAGCAGACCGCCATATTTTGCCGTCAGCGCGACAACATCGTCAGAAATGCGTTTCATCAGCACTTCCTGCTGCGGGTCGCACATATCCAGCGCCGGTCTGACGTGCAGCACGCCTGCATCCACGTGACCAAACATGCCGTAACTCAGGCCGTGGCTATCGAGCAGAGCACGGAACTCGGCAATATAGTCAGCCAGATGTTCCGGCGGAACGCAGGTATCTTCAGCAAACGGAATCGGCTTCGCGGCCCCTTTTGCATTCCCCAGCAGACCGACGGCTTTTTTACGCATCGCGTAAATGCGTTCGACGCCTGCCAGCTCGGTACATAGCTGCCAGCCTATAACGCCCGCTTCCTTACGCGCGATTAAGCCATCCAGCCGTTCGCACAGTGCGCTGACTTGCGAATCAATCAATGCTTCATCGTCACCGGCAAACTCCACAATATTCAGACCCAGCATCTCTTTATCCGCCACATCGGTAATCAATTCACTTACCGAGTGCCAGACAATATCTTCCCGTGCCAGGTTAAGCACTTTGGAGTCGACGGTTTCTACCGACAGCGCGCGCGCTTCCACCATCACCGGGGCATTACGCAATGCCGAGTCGAAAGAGTCGTACTTAACGTTAACCAGTTGTCTGACTTTGGGTAGCGGCGTGATATCCAGACGGGCTTCGGTGATAAACGCCAGCGTTCCTTCAGAGCCAGTAAGAATGCGGGTTAAATCAAATTCGGTCATCTCATCGTTAAAGACGTGCCGCAGATCGTAACCGGTCAGGAAGCGATTAAGTTTCGGGAATTTATCAATGATCAGCTGTCGGTTGTCGCGGCAACGCTCATAAACCGTCTTGTAGATGCGGCCAATAGTGGTGTTGCTATTACCCAGCGTTTGGGCAAGTTCGACCGGCATTGGCTGGGTATCAAGAATATCGCCGCCCATCAGCACCGCGCGGATACCCAGCACGTGATCGGAGGTTTTACCGTAAACCAACGAGCCTTGTCCGGATGCGTCGGTATTGATCATCCCACCCAGCGTTGCCCGGTTACTGGTGGATAACTCGGGGGCAAAGAAATAGCCGTAAGGCTTCAGAAACTGGTTGAGCTGGTCTTTTATCACCCCGGCTTCGACCCGCACCCAACCTTCCTGCGCATTGATTTCAATGATGCGGCTCATATAGCGGGACATATCAACAATAATGCCCTGATTCAGCGCCTGACCGTTGGTTCCGGTGCCGCCGCCGCGTGGGGTAAAAATCAACGAAGAGAAAAGAGGTTCCGCCGCCAGACGAGCGATGAGCGCCACATCTGCGGTTGAACGAGGGAATACGACAGCATCAGGAAGCAGCTGATAAATACTGTTATCCGTCGACATTGTCAGACGATCGGCATAGCTCGTTGCCGTATCGCCCGTAAATCCTTGCTGCTCCAGTGCCTGCAAAAAATTGAGCACCAGTTGAACGACACCTGGCGCCTGAGAAATTTGTGGAATCATTATAGTGACCCTTTCCTGCGGTCTGTGTTGTGAATTTAATCGTTTGCGTGTTGCTTTGTTTGTTGTATCACATTTTTTTCTAATACGCTCAGCAGATTTACAGGCAGAATCCGCCTGTTAAAAACCGCCGAAATTGCTCATCATTACAGGGTGTCATTTAAGTGTTCACGTCGCGTCAACGTTCTGGCGCAAAGACAAAGGTGAAAAGTATTTATGGTAAATTTCCGCCAGCCCAAGGATATTGCACAAGTGCTGCTATCGGCGCTGTTTTTAGCCGTCATGATTGTGGCCTGTCTTTGGATTGTTCAGCCCTTTATCCTCGGTTTTGCATGGGCGGGGACGGTGGTCATTGCGACCTGGCCGATCCTGCTACGCTTACAAAAATTGCTCTGGGGCCGTCGCTCGCTGGCCGTGCTGGTGATGACCCTGCTGCTGGTGCTGTTGTTCATCATTCCTATCGCGCTACTGGTCAATAGCATTGTTGATGGCAGCGGGCCATTGATCCATGCCGTAACCGCAGGCGATATGACCCTGCCGGATCTGGCGTGGCTGAACAGTATTCCGTTGGTCGGCGCAAAATTGTATGCCGCGTGGCACAGTCTGCTGGATATGGGCGGCGCGGCCATCATGGCCAAGGTTCGTCCTTATATCGGCACGACGACGACCTGGTTTGTTGGCCAGGCTGCTCACCTTGGCCGCTTTATGATGCACTGTGGTCTGATGCTGCTGTTCAGCGCCCTGCTGTACTGGCGCGGTGAACAGGTGGCGTTAGGTATTCGCCACTTCGCTTGTCGCCTGGCATCCAAACGTGGCGATGCCGCCATTCTGCTGGCAGCACAAGCCATTCGCGCCGTCGCATTAGGCGTTGTGGTCACCGCGCTGGTGCAGGCAGTGCTCGGTGGCATTGGTCTGGCGGTAACCGGCGTGCCGTACGCCACGCTGCTGGCGGTATTGATGATCCTGTCTTGTCTGGTGCAACTGGGGCCATTGCCGGTGCTGGTCCCGGCCATTATCTGGCTGTACTGGACGGGCGATTCTACCTGGGGCACGGTGCTGCTGGTGTGGAGCGGCGTGGTCGGAACGCTGGATAACGTTATTCGCCCGATGCTGATTCGCATGGGGGCCGATTTGCCGCTGATCCTGATTCTCTCAGGGGTCATCGGCGGACTGATTGCCTTCGGCATGATTGGTCTGTTTATCGGCCCGGTGGTACTGGCCGTGTCCTGGCGTCTGTTCTCCGCCTGGGTAAACGAAGCCCCTGCGCCAGGTAGCGATCCCGACGAAATCCTCGAAGAAATTGCTGAAATCGAACGCAATAAGTAATCCCACGTCAGGCGGCACCGCCGCCTGATTGTTTAACATTGCTAATCAATTCCGCCCACTTACTGAATAAGACCCAACGTTATCCTTCTTTAAATACTCATTTTCTTCGCAAATTATTTACAGTTTTTAAACTATTGAGATGAATCTGATCGACGTAAAAAATCAGTATGCCTACTATTAGCCCATGGCTTTAGATCAACACATTGATTTATAAGCATGGAAATCCCCTGAGTGAAACAACGAATTGCTGTGTGTAGTCTTTGCCCATCTCCCACGATGGGCTTTTTTTTGTCCTTCGCGCGCCTCGCCACCAGCCTTACCGCACCACAGCTCCCCTCTTCCCCGTTGATAAACAAATAATATTGCACAAGATACTGTGACTCTCTTCAAGCCGAAATATCCACAGCAATGTTATTACTATTCCACCGTCTTTTATGAGGTGATCAAATAATGAACGCATTAGAACTCCAGGCTATCCGCCATATTTTTGCTATGACGGTAGAAGAAAGCGCTATGTATATCTCGCGGGATCACAATGTTGCCGCCTGGCAACAATGGGAGAATGGCGAAAGGGAAATCCCGGAAGACATCACGCGCATTTGTGCAGAAATGAAAGCCAGACGAAAGTTAAGAATTAACGCCATTATCGAAAAAATAAATAACCGTATCGGTAATAACACCATGCGTTTCTTTCCCGATCTGATCTCTTTTCAGGCGGTTTATCAGCACGATGATTTTCTCGACTGGAAAATCTATCAATCGGCCGCTGTTGAACTGTATGCCCACGATCTTGAGCGTTTGTGTTAAGAGACCGCAGCGCCACACTCATTTAGCCTCTTCGCTGAGTAACATATTATGAAAAACACCTATTTCTCCACTGCGATAGGGCTGTACTTTAATTACCTGGTACACGGCATGGGGGTCATTCTGATGAGCCTCAATATGTCTTCACTGGAACAACAGTGGCACACCGATGCCGCAGGCGTCTCAATTGTTATTTCCTCACTCGGCATTGGCCGTTTAAGCGTGTTATTGGTGGCGGGCATGCTTTCCGATCGCTATGGCCGCAGACCGTTTATTATTTTCGGCATGGCCTGCTACCTGCTGTTCTTTGTAGGCATCATCAATACTCACAGCATTTATATTGCCTATGCTTTTGGATTTTTAGCCGGAATGGCAAACAGTTTTCTTGACGCCGGAACCTACCCCAGCCTGATGGAGGCGTTTCCCCGCTCTCCCGGCACGGCTAATATCTTAATTAAAGCGTTTGTTTCCATCGGTCAGTTTCTGCTGCCGATGATTATCAGTCTGCTGGTGTGGGCAGAACTTTGGTTTGGCTGGTCCTTCCTTGTGGCGGCCGCGGTAATGCTAATTAATGGCGTATTTTTGTTTCGCTGTCGATTCCCGGCCCATCCTGGGCATCAAGCCCCCCTCAAGGCATTACCTGTTGAACAGAAAAGCATACAATCTGAACATCGTTGTTCTCTTCTCGATCTCGCCAGTTACACTCTGTACGGCTACATCGCCATGGCGACATTTTATCTGATAAGCCAGTGGTTAGCACAATACGGACAGTTTGTCGCCGGGATGTCCTACACTTTATCGATCAAGCTGTTAAGCATTTACACCTGCGGTTCTCTACTGTGTGTGTTGATCACCGCGCCACTGGCACGAAAGACGGGGCGCGCAACCTCTCTGTTAATGCTGTACACCTTTATCTCATTTATCGCCTTGCTGATGGTTTGCCTGCATCCGTCGATCTACATGGTGATCGTCTTCGCGTTTGTCATCGGTTTCTCTTCAGCCGGAGGCGTTGTACAAATCGGTTTAACGCTGATGGCCGCACGCTTTCCCGATGCGAAGGGCAAAGCTACCGGGATTTACTACAGCGCGGGCAGCATTGCGACCTTCACCATCCCACTGATAACGGCAAGACTCTCGCAGACCAGCATTGCTCACATCATGTGGTTTGATACCGGCATAGCCGCGGTAGGCTTCCTGTTAGCATTGTTTATTGGCTATCGCAGCCGTATCACGACAAAGCAGCAACTAAACATGGCGACGGTCGTAAAATAACGCGGATGCAATATTGTTCTCCCCCGCTGCAAAATAATTGGTCGCGGTTTTAAAACTTCAGCAAAATGTTGGTTGAAAGAATTAAGTTTCACAGTTGAGCATGCAACATACCTGGTAACTTAAACGCCATGCTATGTAGGCACAATATCAGCGCCCCGGTATATTAATCACAAGGTCGCCGCAATTTAAACAAAATCGACGAGCACAGAACAATTTTAAAATCCGCAAGGAGTTGTGAACATGTCTCAAAATAAGACCTTTAATACGCCATTTCTTTTGGCGATAACCTGTATTTATTTAAGTTATTTTTTACACGGCATTAGCGTCATTACACTGGCGCAAAATATGAGCTCTCTCGCAGAAAAATTCTCCACTGACAATGCTGGGATAGCCTATTTAATTTCCGGCATTGGTCTTGGTCGCCTGGTGAGTATTTTATTCTTTGGCGTGCTCTCAGATAAATTTGGTAGACGGGCTATCATTCTGTTAGGGGCAATTCTGTACATGCTGTTTTTCTTCGGCATTCCCGCCAGCCCGAATCTGATGATTGCCTTTATTCTCGCTGTTTGTGTCGGCGTCGCTAACTCGGCCCTGGATACAGGTGGCTATCCGGCTTTGATGGAATGCTTCCCTAAGGCATCTGGGTCAGCGGTTATCCTGGTTAAAGCGATGGTCTCATTCGGGCAGATGATCTACCCCATCGTCGTCAGCACCATGCTGCTTAACCATATCTGGTACGGCTATGCGGTCATTATCCCGGGAGTACTGTTCGTCGTCATAACGTTGATGCTGCTCAAAAGCCGTTTCCCCAGCCAGATGGTGGATGCGGGCATTGCAAAAGAGCTACCACAGATGAACAGTAAACCGCTGGTCTGGCTGGAAGGCGTAGCCTCCGTTATGTTTGGGGTGGCCGCATTTTCGACCTTTTACGTCATCGTAGTCTGGATGCCGAAATACGCGATGGCATTTGCCGGCATGGCAGAAGCCGACGCGCTGAAAACCATCTCTTACTACAGTATGGGATCGCTGGTCTGCGTGTTTATTTTTGCTGCACTGCTCAAGAAAATGGTTCGACCCATTTGGGCGAATGTGTTTAACGCCGGGCTGGCAACCCTCACCGCAGCGGTTATCTATTTATATCCATCCCCATTGGTGTGTAACGCCGGTTCATTTCTTATCGGGTTTTCTGCCGCAGGCGGTATTTTACAGCTCGGCGTTTCGGTGATGTCAGAGTTTTTCCCCAGGAGCAAAGCCAAGGTCACCAGTATTTATATGATGATGGGGGGCGTAGCCAACTTTATTATCCCATTAATCACCGGATACCTTTCAAACATTGGCCTGCAGTACATCATTTTGCTGGACCTCGCATTTGCTTTGCTGGCCTTCATCACCGCCATCATCGTCTTTATTCGTTACTACCGCGTATTTGATATTCCCAAAAATGATGTGCGGTTGGGCGAACGTTATTTTCAATAAATTGCTTAGAAGGAGTATCAAATGGACGTAACTGCAAAATATGAACTGATTGGTCTGATGGCCTACCCTATCAGACACAGCTTGTCGCCTGAAATGCAAAATAAGGCATTAGAAAAAGCGGGATTACCTTTTACCTACATGGCATTTGAAGTCGATAACTCCACGTTTGCTAATGCGATTGCCGGGCTGAAGGCTTTAAAAATGCGCGGTACCGGAGTCTCGATGCCCAACAAGCAACTGGCATGTGAATATGTTGATGAATTAACGCCTGCAGCCAAACTGGTCGGTGCGATTAATACTATCGTCAATGATGATGGTTACCTGCGCGGCTACAATACTGATGGCACGGGGCATATTCGCGCCATCAAGGAAAGCGGTTTCGATATCAGGGGTAAAACCATGGTACTGTTGGGCGCAGGCGGCGCGTCAACGGCCATTGGCGCCCAGGCGGCGATTGAAGGCATCAAAGAAATCAAACTCTTTAACCGTCAAGATGAGTTCTTTGCCAAAGCGCAGGAATTCGCCAAACGTGTTAATGAAAATACCGATTGCGTGGTCACCGTTATCGATCTCGACGATCGACAGGCTTTTGCGGACGCACTGGCCAGCGCGGATATTCTGACCAACGGTACGAAAGTGGGAATGAAGCCGCTGGAGAACGAATCTCTGGTGACCGACGTTTCCCTGCTACGCCCGGATCTGCTGGTGACTGAATGCGTCTACAACCCGCATATGACCAAATTATTGCAACAGGCACAACTTGCCGGTTGCAAAACGATTGATGGTTACGGCATGTTGTTATGGCAAGGGGCTGAACAGTTTAAACTCTGGACCGGGAAAGATTTCCCTCTTGAGTATGTGAAACAGGTTATGGGTTTTGCAGCCTGATGGGCAAGCATTTGTAAAATATTTAAAGGGTAATCGATGAAAACCGTAACCGTAAAAAACCTCGTCATTGGCGAGGGTGCGCCGAAGATCATTGTCTCACTGATGGGTAAAGACATCGCAACGGTAAAAAGCGAAGCGCTGGCCTATCGCGAGGCGGATTTCGACATTCTGGAATGGCGCGTTGACCATTTCACTGAGGTGTCCTCCGTTGATGCCGTACTGGAAGCTGCACGCGCCATCCGCGATGTGATGGCTGACAAACCGCTGCTGTTCACCTTCCGTAGTGCCAAAGAAGGTGGTGAACAGGCGCTGGCTGTCGAAAACTATATTGCGCTAAACCGTGCGGCGGTAGATAGCGGTCTGGTCGATATGATTGACCTGGAGCTTTTCACCGGTGACGAACTGATTAAAGCCACCGTCGAATATGCACATGCAAAAAATGTCGCCGTCATTATGTCGAATCATGATTTCCATAAGACGCCAGCGGCACAAGAGATTGTCCTGCGCCTGCGTAAAATGCAGGAGCTTGGCGCTGATATCCCGAAAATCGCCCTGATGCCGCAAAACAAAGCGGATGTATTGACCCTGCTTGGCGCCACGCTGGAAATGCAGGAACGCTATGCCGATCGCCCGATCATTACCATGTCGATGGCCAAAACAGGGGTGATTTCACGTCTGTCCGGTGAGGTTTTCGGTTCAGCGGCAACCTTTGGTGCGGTGAAAAAAGCCTCTGCCCCTGGGCAAATTTCGGTCACCGACCTACGTACCGTTTTGACCATATTGCATCAGGCATAATAGTACCGTTTATCCATATTAATATCAGTAATACCCTGCCCCAGATATTCGCTTAATCACGAATATCGGGCAGATGGCCGGACATTATTAAAT
>NZ_JAHLRC010000095.1:0-13638 GCF_018919545.1 Citrobacter sp. S46_ASV_140 | reverse complement strand
GGTCTACGCCAGCGCAAAAACCGCGCGGGTTGGCCAACAGGATCTGCATTTTACGCCTCCAGTGCCGGTTCGACTTCCAGCACTTCAATATCAAAATGAACGGTATGCCCGGCCAGCGGATGGTTGAAATCAACCGTGATCGAGTCACCATTGATTTCGCGGATCACACCAGGCATCTCACTGCCGTCCATTGCGGTAAAGAGCATGATAGCGCCAATTTCTGGCTCGCCCGCGTCCATAAATTCCCGACGCGAGAAATACTGAATTAAGTCCGGGCTGGACACGCCGAAGGCGGCATCCGGCTCCAGAGCAAAAGTGGTTTTATCACCTTCTTTTAACCCCAGCAGGTGTTGTTCCAGTCCTTCAGACAGAGAACCGTCGCCCAGGCGAAACAGCGCAGGCTTGCCGTTATTGCGGGTTGACTCTGCGGTGGAGCCATCGTCGAGCTTAAGGGTGAAGTGCACCAGCACCGCACTGTTACTCTGTACTGATTTAGACATGCAGGTTGCTCTTTAAAATTGCTGCCGCCTGTTTGCCCGATAGCGCTACGCTTACCGGGCCCACAAGAATCGCAGTATATTGTAAGCCGGATTAGCATAGCGCCATCCGGCATTTTTTTATGCGGCTTTTTTCTCTTTCGACGGTAAGAAGCCTTCGAGGACAATCAATGCCGCACCGATACAGATCGCCGTATCAGCAAGGTTGAATGTCGCGAAATGCCAGTCACCGACGTAAAAGTCAATCATATCAACCACGAAGCCGTGCCACAGGCGGTCGAACAGGTTGCCCAGCGCACCGCCAATGATTAACGCATACGCGATGTTGTTTAGCTTCTGCGTCGCCTTCGAGCGATACATCATCACCATCAGGATAACGCAGATACCAATGGCGATACCGGCAAAGAACCAACGTTGCCAGCCACCGCTGTCGGCTAAGAAGCTAAACGCCGCACCATAGTTACGCGCATAGTGCAGATTAAGCGACGGGAACAGCGACACCGTATCCCCCAGAGCAAAGTTCTGGAGGATCAGGTATTTGCTGCCTAAATCGATAATCAGCACGACTACCACCAGCCACAGCCAGCGTAGTCCTGTTGAACATAGAGGCTTACTCATCAGGCAAACTTACGTTGTTCGCCATCACCGGCGATGTTGCTGACACAGCGTCCGCAGATATCTGCATGTTCCGCCACCTGGCCGACATCGGTAGTGTAATGCCAGCAGCGCGGACATTTCTCACCTTCGGCTTTGCTTAGTACGATTTTCAGACCTTTAAGCAGTTCGCTCTGCTGAGCGTCAGCAGGAGCCGCTGCATAATCCGCAACCGTCGCACCGGAGGTCAGCAGAACAAAGCGCAACTCTTCGCCCAGCGCGGTCAGTTTCGCCGCCAGTTCTGGTTCAGTGTACAGAGTAACCGCCGCTTCCAGCGAACCACCGACTTTCTTATCAGCACGTGCCTGCTCGATGACCTTGTTCACTTCGCCGCGCACTTTCAGCAACTCGTCCCAGTAGGCGTCATTCATCGCTTCGGTTTCGCCTAAGCCAAACAGACCTTCGTACCATTCACCGGTAAAGACGTACTTCTCACGCTCGCCCGGCAGGTAACCCCAGATTTCATCGGCGGTGAAGGACATGATCGGCGCCATCCAGCGTACCAGCGCTTCTGCAATATGGAACAGCGCAGTCTGGCAACTACGACGCGCCACGCTGTCCGCTTTCGCGGTGTACTGACGGTCTTTGATGATGTCGAGGTAGAACGAACCCATTTCTACGGAGCAGAAGCGCATCAGGCGCTGTACTACTTCGTGGAAGTCATAGGCTTCATAAGCTTTCAGGATCTCTTCCTGCGCCGCTTGCGCACAACCTACCGCCCAGCGATCCAGCACCACCATCTCTTCCGGTTTCACCATATCTTTTACCGGATCGAACCCATTCAAGTTCGCCAGCAGGAAGCGTGCGGTGTTACGGATACGACGATAGCTGTCGGCAGCACGTTTCAGGATTTCGTCAGAAACGGCCATTTCGCCGGTATAGTCGGTAGAAGCGACCCACAGACGCAGAATATCCGCGCCCAGTTTGTTCATTACGTCCTGCGGGCTTACGGTGTTACCGATAGACTTGGACATTTTGCGACCCTGACCATCAACGGTGAAACCGTGGGTCAGTACCTGACGGTATGGCGCTTTGCCCTTCATTGCAGTGGAGATCATCAGAGAAGACATGAACCAGCCGCGGTGCTGGTCAGAACCTTCCAGATACATATCTGCCGCATGGCCTGCAAACTCAGGACGCACGTCCACAACGGAGGAGTGGGTTGAACCGGAGTCGAACCACACGTCCAGCGTATCCGGGACTTTGACATACTGGTCAACTTCATCGCCGAGGATATCTTTCGGGTCGAGATCCCACCACGCCTGGATGCCGTCAACTTCAACGCGTTTGGCCACTTCTTCCATCAGTTCGATAGCACGCGGATGCAGCTCTTCGGTGTCTTTGTGAACAAACAGAGACATCGGCACACCCCACGTACGCTGACGGGAGATACACCAGTCAGGACGGTTGGCAACCATCGATTCAATACGTGCCTGACCCCAATCCGGGATCCATTGCACGCCTTTGATCTCTTTTAGCGACTGCGCGCGCAGACCTTTCTGATCCATGCTGACGAACCACTGCGGAGTCGCACGGAAGATGATCGGCGATTTGTGGCGCCAGCAGCACGGGTAGCTGTGCTGCATCTTCTCAACGTGCAGCAGAGCGCCTTTATCGCTCAGCAGCGCAACGATTTTGTCGTTGGCTTTAAAGACGTTCACACCGTCCAGATCCGGATAGGTACCCGCCAGATATGCGCCGTCCGGGCCAACCGGGTTAGCGATTTCCAGACCGTATTTCTGGCTAATGACGTAGTCATCCGGACCGTGGCCGCCGGCGGTATGGACCGCACCGGTACCCGCATCCAGCGTAACGTGATCGCCAAGAATAGCCGGCACGTCAAAGCCCATAAACGGATGGGTAAAGCGCAGCAGTTCCAGCTCGGCGCCTTTTACGGTGCCCAGAATAGTGTATTCAGCCGCACCAATACGCTGCATGACGCTTTCAACCAGATCCTTCGCCAGAATCACAGCCTGCCCGTCAATCTGCACCAGCGCATAGTCAAAATCAGGCGCCAGAGAGATTGCGCGGTTCGCCGGTAACGTCCACGGGGTGGTAGTCCAGATAACCAGTGAGATCGGGCCATTGACGTCAGAAACGCCAAATTTCGCTTTTACCGCGTCCTGATCGGCGGCGTGGAACGCAACGTCGATGGACGGGGAGGTTTTGTCATAATACTCAACTTCCGCTTCCGCCAGCGCGGAACGGCAATCAACGCACCAGTGCACCGGCTTCGCACCTTTGTGCAGGTGACCGTTGCCGATGATTTTACCCAGCGCACGAATGATGTTGGCTTCAGTTTTGAAGTCCATGGTCAGGTACGGATGCGACCAGTCGCCCAGCACGCCAAGACGGATAAAGTCTTTACGCTGACCGTCAACCTGCGTCGCTGCGTATTCACGGCATTTGGCGCGGAACTCAGCGGCGGTGAACTTCTCGCCCGGCTTGCCGTATTCCTGCTCTACTTTCAACTCGATAGGCAGACCGTGGCAGTCCCAGCCCGGAACGTAAGGCGAGTCGAATCCCGTGAGTCCTTTGGACTTCACGATAATGTCTTTCAGAATCTTGTTAACCGAGTGACCAATATGAATGCTGCCATTCGCATAAGGAGGGCCATCATGCAGAATGAAGGTTTTTTTGCCTTTTTTGGCCGCACGAATGATGCCGTACAGGTCATCATCAGTCCAACGCGCCAGCATTCCCGGTTCACGCTTGGCGAGATCGCCGCGCATCGGGAACCCTGTTTCCGGCAAATTCAGGGTTGATTTATAGTCACTCATCAGATTCTCGGTTCCGTATTTAAAACTCGTATAGGCATTAAGCCGGTTTTGTTAGCCCAAAAAATTCACGGGCAGTCAACTCATCACGCGCAATCTGCGCTTTTAGTTCATCCAGCGAGGCAAATCGCTGTTCGCTGCGTATTTTTTTACGCAGTACTACATCTATATGGCGACCATACAGGCCCATTACAACGTCCAATAGATGCACTTCCAACTGTTGGCGTACGCCTGCTACCGTCGGGCGTGTGCCGATGTTGGCGACGCCGGGTAAAGGTTTGTCACCCAGCCCCATTACTTCAACCGCATAAACCCCTTTCACCGGAGAAACCTGGCGACGAAGCGGTAAGTTTGCCGTCGGAAAACCGATAGTGCGCCCTAACTCGTCACCGTGAACTACGCGTCCTGAGATAGTAAAAGGATGCCCAAGCAGGCTTTCGGCCAGTTGCAGGTTATCTTCCGCCAGCGCTTGACGTACCGCGGTGCTGCTGATGCGCACACCGCCTTCACAGAAGGTTTGGGTGCTGGTGATATCAAAACCATACTCAGCGCCCGCTTCCTGTAATAACAAGAAATCGCCCGCACGGCTAGCGCCAAAGCGGAAATCATCACCAACGGCAAGAAATTGTACACCAAGGCGCTTCACCAGCAGATCGCTGATAAAGGTCTGCGCCGTTAATGCCGCGAAGCGCCTGTCAAAACGCACGCACAGCACGTAATCAACGCCGCACTCCGCCAGATAACGCAGTTTTTCCCGCAGGCGGGTGAGGCGCGCAGGTGACTTGTCCGTCGCAAACAGCTCCAGCGGCTGCGGCTCGAAAATCATCACCATCACCGGTAAATTGCGTTTGCGCCCTTCTTCCCGTAAGCCCTGCAGCAACGCACGATGGCCACGGTGCACGCCGTCGAAATTACCAATAGTCAGCACACACCCATGCGGGGCCTGACTGAGATTATGTATGCCTCGTATCAGCTTCATGTCTGGCTCAAAACAGTGAAAATCGTGAAAGTATACCCTGTACCGCGTTCAACGTTAACCGGCGATTGTTTCTACGAAACAGAAAGAGGATGGTTTTCATCGTTATGAAACAAATTGACGCCCTTCACGGGCACACCAATGCAATTTTTCTCGTGGAAAGGCTGTATTCACGCCCCGCAAGCTGGTAGAATCCTGCGCCATCACTACGCAACGAGTGCTGCAATTTAAACGGCGCTTATTTGCACAAATCCATTGACAAAAGAAGGCTAAAAGGGCATATTCCTCGGCCTTTGAATTGTCCATATAGAACACATTTGGGAGTTGGACCTTGGCTAATATCAAATCAGCTAAGAAGCGCGCCGTTCAGTCTGAAAAGGCCCGCAAGCACAACGCTAGCCGTCGCTCTATGATGCGTACTTTCATCAAGAAAGTATACGCAGCTATCGAAGCTGGCGACAAAGCTACTGCACTGAAAGCATTTAACGAAATGCAACCGATCGTGGACCGTCAGGCTGCTAAAGGTCTGATCCACAAAAACAAAGCTGCACGTCATAAAGCAAACCTGACTGCACAGATCAACAAACTGGCTTAATCGCCTGCTTGTTGTCGCTTTGTGAAAAAAATCACGCAAGCGTAGCACAATAAGCCCCATCATTTTTGATGGGGCTTTTTCATACTTTCAACCTGTCGCTATGCGATACAATTTGGGCTGAACCCGAATCTCTTTCCTCTTTTCGGCACTCAATACCTCCTGAATGTCTCTCAGGTCCTTCGCTCCACAGATAAAGCCAGTATCAGAAAGCATAAACTCTCCGCGGAACTTGTTATCTGGTTAATTATCGGAATGAGCTTCATTATGATCTCTACATCACCGATGCGGTGACAAAACTCGAGCTTGTTCTGGATGGCTCTCTGGCTGCCAACTTTATTAATCAGACCTGCTGGAAATTCCGTGATGAACCGCTTGAGGCATTATTTCATCTAACCGACTCATCACTGGACGCATCATCTTGCCGAACGACGGTTAACCGAGCTTTTCGGTGGCAAGATGACGCTCTCGCCTTATCCACCAAACGCATAATAAACTTAAGTTGCATTACGTAACGAAAAATATCATGAAGTCACTTTTTTACATATATATTCATGATTTTTGCAATTTTCGCTTGTATCGTACTTATTGCACTGGCACAGGATAAATCCTTTTTGTCCATGACTATCTTTTCCCGTTTCAGGATTTAAATACAGGTTTTTCCCGCCATTATGAAGACGTAACTCTTCCCTGTAGAAAAACACTGTCAGGAGTACTAATACGGTAGTCAATACAAATGTCAGGAACGCTAAAATAACCCTCGCCTTATGCAGGGAGAGATTAACGGCAACGTCTGTTTTTTTGCCTTCGGTTTTTTTCTGAATTTCATAATGAGCACTGAGAATATCAGTGTCAGAAGGACAGGAAAATACCTCAATGGCAGCAGGTTCATTTTTTTCAGCGCCTAATTCAGCAACCGGTGTAACGCTATAGGCCGGATTGATCTGGTAGCCCAGTCGGGGATGGGTCACGATTAAATCCGTCATCTCTATATCCCGCAAATCACGCCGCAAGGCATAAATCGTCTGCAATAACGTACTATCGCTGGCGAATAAACCAAATTGTCCCCATACCTCATCGCAAATTTGCTTTTTTGTCGTTATATCTTGTTGGGTATGTGAGATGAGACACTTCAAACAGCGACCTTTCACGCCGGATAAATGAATACTTTCCCCATCCTTAAGATGATGAAGAACCATTTCACTTGTATCAAACAATAAATCATTTCCAATCATGAATGATGTAACCATTTGAAAATCCATTAACTATTGAGATGCATTATTTTAGTACCAAAAATAATCATCTAACTGAGAGAATTGTCAAACCTGATGTAAAAAACCATAAAAAAATCTAAAAATAAGAAGGCAATGTCATAAAATGTAATATAAATTTACTTATTCAATCCAAAATAATAATTCACCTGATACACAATATTTATTTACTTATCTATGTTTTTTACACGATGAGACAGCCGAAAATGTCCCCCATTACAGGGGGACATGAGCGCTTACTTTGTAATACCTTTAAAATAGAACGGTCTCATATCAACAGTTTGCCGCGTCATTTCGCAGCCCAGCCCTTCGCGAGCCGCATTCACCAGCGGGCCGCGATCCAAATCCGCCGTCCAGGTAAACAGGCCGCCCAGGCCGCGGGATTTTACGTACTCGGCTTTGGCCTTCACGGTGCGCGGGGTATCCAGCGACATAAAGACTTTAGACTGTGGGTTATACAGGAAATCCGCATCCGCCACTTCATCGGTGTAAACAATAAAATTATTGCGGCCGGTCTGGTTTTCCAGATCAAGATAATTTGCGATATGGTCGTACCATTCCGTTGAGCCGGATTCAAATGTTCCGACCGTCGTGCCGTATCCTGGCGTGTAAGTTCCTTTCAGCGGAGATACGCTCTGGATCGTCGCATCATGAGCATTACGGCTATAACCGGCATAACCGATAAAGACCTGTTTAAGCGGCACCCCAATCGACTCCAGATAATTAACGGCGGTCTCTACGCTCCAGTTATTCGCGCTGCCATTCGGGTAGAGATTGGTATGATGCGCCAGCTCGGTAGCCCACGGCGTACCAAAGAAGTCGTAGGTCATTAAATTAATGCCCCAGACCCCCGCATCAATGAGCGCTGGAATATTGGCTTTTTTCAGTTTCTCGATATCACCCGCCGCGGCAACGCTAATTTTCACATCACTGCGATTGATTTTATTCAGCGCGGCTTTCACATCCTTAATCAAGGCAGCAAAATTTGGTGCGTCAGTATCATCGTAGGTATTACCGGTATTTCCCGGGGCACCCGGATATTCCCAATCCAGATCGATTTCGCTAAACATCGGGAATCGGGTGAACAGATCAGTCAGGCCGTCGCAGAATAGCGCACGTTTATGTGGATCCTTAGCCATAAAGTGGAACGCCTGGCTCATGGTCCAGCCGCCGATACTCATTGAAAGATGGAGATTCGGGTTCTTTTTCTGTACATCGCGTAACCCCCCCAGAACGCCCTGTGCATCGTACTGATGGAAAAGCGCCATGTAATCATTGCTTACCCAGCCCGCAAAGCCGCAGTTGCGGTAGGAGGCAACATCTCCCCACGCATCGACAAAAGTGGGTTGCCATTGCGTACGCTGGAAGTCGACTGCGGCATTGTTGATGGTCGTCGCTTTCTCGCCGGTATCGCCGACGATCCCGCAGAAACCCAGCGTAATTTTATCGTAAGCAAAGGGGTCTAATAACGCCAGGTCAACGCCGCGCCCACAGCTGGAAGGCGCGAAATCACCATCGAGACGGCCGTCATATTGCGACCAGTCCGTCCAGTAACCGGACACTTTAAACTCGTTGGGCTTGTACTCGTTATAGGCTACCTTCGCAACACGCGCCGATGTATAGCTAAACTCATTGGTTTCCGTGGCCGCCACAAATCCGTTCTGCTCGTACTCTTTTGTACTGAGCGAATCATTTTGTACCAGTTTGCTGTTAGTCATAATGCTTACCTCGTTAATGAGTCATAGAAGAAATAGTGTGTCCCATACGTCCGGTGGGACACCTATGTAATGCTCCCATTATGCGAGGGGTGCTAATCACAAACGCTTTGAAACCATGAGATATCGATTTGATGAGATCTCATTTTCTGTATAAAACAGGTTATGAGATAGGGTAAGAAGCAGGCTGGAGGGTCTCAGGAAATTACTTTCTGTTTGATCTTAAAGATTTTTTCTCCGGCACATCCACTTTGCTCAACGCACGCCAGTGACCCTGCCACAAGGTGGCAGGGCGCAGTGTACCGACTGGCCGAGTAACAACCCCCCACAACCCAATACCGTTCACTTAAGCGGCGCGGCATTGCGCGTAAGCGGGTTTTTTATGCCTGTCGTTTGCAGCCTGATTCGACAGCAACCGTCATTCACTGATCTTGAACAGTACTCCTCCTGCCCGCTCCTCCTTTCAGTCCGCCACCTCACCAGGTACATGAAAGTTATTTTCTTTCACTGTTTAACTTTTTTAATTTCATTGTAGATGAAATTGTGACCACCATAACAAATGAAATAATTACTCATCCAAAAACGAATAAACGCAATCCTGAAGTAAGATTTGATAATTGATCACGATGCCAGAGTTAACTATTTTTCATAAAACCAATTAACCACTACCTCAATCCAAAGGCTAACGTTTTCTGGAAACAAAAAATAAAAAACACCCTATTGCTTAGAAAGTAAAAGCTGTTTTTCTGGGCGTATCGCACCAATATCGGAGTTATCATTATGAGTTCTGTTATTGAGGATACCCAGTCTTGCGGGTCAGCATCATTATCTTTACTACAGCGTATTAGCTACGGCTCTTTAGATGTGGCAGGTAATCTACTGTACTGTTTCGGTTCAACCTACATCTTATATTTCTACACGGACGTTGCGGGTATCAGCCTCGCCGTAGCCGGGGTTATCCTGCTACTGGCGCGTATTGTAGATGGTATAGACGCCCCCATCTGGGGAATCATCATCGATAAGACGCGTTCGCGTTACGGTAAATGCCGCCCTTGGTTTTTATGGTTACCGCTGCCTTTTGGTGTATTCAGCGCGCTGTCATTTTGGTCTCCCGATATCAGTATGACAGGAAAAGCTATCTATGCAGCAATATCCTACATGATTGCCAGCATTTTATTTACCGGACTTAATACACCACTCAGCGCAATATTACCCCTGATGACCCTATCCCCCAAGGAGCGGCTGGTATTAAATTCCTGGAGAATGACCGGCGGGCAAATTGGGGTTTTATTAATGAATGCCACTGCATTGCCCCTTGTTGCATTTTTAGGTAACGGAAACGATCATACAGGATTTATTTATACGGCGATTCTGTTTGCCGTCATATCCTGTTCACTAACGCTTTTCGCCTTTAAAAATATCCGTGAAATGGATGCGGATAAAATACAGCAAGAACCAAGATTGCCGATGAAAAAAAGTTTCACGGCGATGAAAGGTAACTGGCCATGGATCCTGATGGTGCTGGCAAACCTGATCTTCTGGATCGCCCTGCAGCAGCGCTCCACGACGATTGTCTACTATCTAACCTACAACCTTGACCGCAAAGATCTGGTTCCGCTGATTAACAGCCTGGCGACAATTCAGATCCTGTTTATCATCGCCATTCCTTTCTTTAGCAAATACCTGGCTAAAACCTGGATATGGGTAGGCGGCTTACTGGTCGCCACCTTAGGCGGCGTCCTGATGTGGCTGGCGGCGGACAACATTCCTTTCCTCATCGCTGCCTGGGTGCTCGGAAATATCGGCAGCGGAATCGCCTGCTCAATGCCGTTTGCCATGCTGGGCTTCGCCGTCGACTTCGGCGCATGGAAAACGGGTATCAAGGCTACCGGCATTCTTATCGCCTTCGGCAGTACTTTCTGCATCAAGATGGGCAGTGGCCTAGGTACCGCTTTCGCCGCCTGGATCATGAACAGTTTTGGCTATGTTCCGAACCACGCCCAGAACGCTGCAGGTCTGGAAGGAATTACCTGGGCCTTTATCTGGACGCCTGCCTTGCTCTTCACGCTCGCGGCGATCCCGCTGCTTTTCTTCCGTAAATACGAAGCGATGGAAGAGAAGATTCGCCACGATCTGGTAACCATCAATCAATAACATACCTTACCTTCACCCTCGAAATACGGGAGGCACCACCATGCCATTTGTGCAACATGACCCGCGTCGCCTGGTCTGGCAGCAAAACGATCGCTATTTGTGGATTGAACCCTGGGGCGAGAACAGCCTACGCGTGCGCAGCGGCCGTCATCTACCGGTAATGAGAAATGAGGACTGGGCATTGAATGAGCCCGTCGCAGAAAGCCTCTGCCATATTGTTTATGAGCACCACCAGGCGACGCTGACTAACGGTAAAATTATCGCTGTCGTCAATCAAAAAGGGCAAGTCACCTTTTACCGCCATTCGCATAAGCCCCTGTTGCAGGAGTTCTGGCGTCTGCGGGGCGAAATCGGTGAGGACGAGTCTTCACACGGTCAGTACGTCAGCGCCCTAAACCTTGAAGGGCGCGAATTCCGCCCTATTCCGGGAGGAAAATATTCGATTAAAGCCCGCTTCGAAGCCGCCGAAGGGGAAAAAATCTATGGCATGGGCCAGTATCAGCAGGCCAATATGGATCTTAAAGGGTGCGTTCTGGAGCTGGCACAGCGTAACTCCCAAGCCTCAGTACCATTCATGCTTTCAAGTCTGGGCTACGGATTTTTATGGAACAATCCAGCAGTTGGTCGCGTAACCTTCGCCCACAACGTCACTGAATGGGAAGCTCAGGTCAGCGAACAACTGGACTACTGGATCACCGCTGGCGATACCCCCGCAGAAATCAGCCAGGCTTACGCGCTTGCTACTGGCACACCGCCGATGATGCCGGATTACGCCATGGGTTTCTGGCAGTGCAAACTCCGCTATCGTACTCAGGAAGAGCTGCTGGCGGTCGCCCGCGAGTATAAACGACGCAACTTGCCCATCTCGGTTATCGTTATCGATTTCTTCCACTGGCCAAATCAGGGTGACTGGATGTTCGACCAGCGCGACTGGCCCGATCCCGGCGCCATGATCGCCGAGCTAAAATCACTGGGCATTGAGCTGATGGTCTCTGTCTGGCCGACGGTGGATAACCGCACCGAGAGCTATCGGGAGATGCATGAAAACGGCTGGCTGGTGCAAACGGAACGCGGATTACCGATCAATATGGATTTCCTCGGCAATACCACTTTTTTTGACGCCACTCATCCAGGCGCTCGTGACTACGTCTGGGGTAAAGCTAAGCGCAACTATTACGATAAAGGCGTGAAGCTCTTCTGGTTAGATGAAGCTGAACCTGAGTTCAGCGTTTACGATTACGACAACTATCGCTATCACGCCGGGCCAGTGCTGGAAGTGGGCAATATCTACCCGCGAATGTACGCCCAAACCTTTTTTGATGGCATGAAAGCCGATGGCGAAGACAAGGTTATCAACCTGCTACGTTGCGCCTGGGCCGGGAGCCAGAAATACGGCGCGCTGGTCTGGTCCGGAGATATCCACTCTTCGTTTCGATCGCTACGCAATCAGTTTGCCGCCGGACTCAATATGGGAATCGCGGGGATACCGTGGTGGACGACGGATATCGGTGGTTTTCATGGCGGTAATATTCACGACCCGCAATTTCATGAGTTGCTGATTCGCTGGTTTCAGTGGGGCGTCTTTAGCCCGGTGATGCGTCTGCACGGTAACCGCGATCCGCAGATTTTACCGGAACATGCTTACCGTGATGGCATTGCCCAATGCCCGACCGGTGCGGCGAACGAAGTGTGGAGCTATGGCGAGGAGGTGTGTGAAGTTTTGACCGGCTGTCTGACGTTACGTGAAAAGCTAAAGCCGTACATCAAAGCTCTGATGGTGGAAACGCACGAACGCAATGCGCCGGTAATGCGCCCCCTGTTTTTTGAATTCCCAGAGCAGACAAGGAGTTGGGAAATTACCGATCAGTACTGTTTTGGCCCCGACCTACTGATTGCGCCCGTCATGCACGAAGGTATGCGTGAACGTGACATCTGGCTACCAGAAGGGGAAACATGGACGGAACTTGTGACCGGCGAGAGTTATGCGGGAGGACAAACGCTGCGCTATGCCGCACCACTGAACAGAATTCCGGTATTTATCCGCGAAAGTGGTCAATACCGGAATTTATTAAAGCTGTAGAATCCTTCCGGCTGTAGGCAACCACCGCAGCCGGAAGCATTACGACGATCAGGCTGATTGCAGCTTAAATAATGCCGAGTAGTCCGCATTGCAAATACGCTGCACCGCTGGATGCTGGATCATTCTTTCTGCAAATATGGCGTGATACTCCTCCATCACATTCTCTACGCGTCCAATTTCAACAATAGAATCATCGGCATAGAAATTGTGGGAATAAAGCGTAGGCGCAACAAAAATAGCATTATGCGTTGCGCCGAACGCTTTCATCAGCGCGGCGTCATCAAACTCGCCAAGGATTTCAACGTTCAGCCCTTGTGAGTTAATCCAGTTCAGCAGCTTACGCCCGAGCATCGAACGGCGCCCAGGGATCAGCAATCGACGCTCTTCGAGGCAGGCCGGAAATGGTTTCTCAGGCAATGGCTGGGTGCACCAAAAGCTCACGCTGCATTCGCCAATCCGCACTGAGAACAACCCTTCCTGCTGCGTAGAATCGATCGGGCAGTCGGAGATAATCATATCCAGTTTATGCTGGCTGAGCTGATCAAGCAGCATCTCGTGCGTTGATTCAAAACAACGCAGATGGATTTGTTCATCTTCAACGACTGCAGCATTCAGCACGCTGCTGACCAGCTGTTTGGACAACGCATCCGCTACGCCGACATCGAACAGTAAATTCGACTCTTTGCGATAGTTCACGATATCCAGCATTTCCTGGCTTAACGTGAACATCTTATCCGCATAACGAAAAACCAATTCGCCTAATTCGGTGGGCTCCAGTCCACGCCCCTTCCGCTTGAACAACTTTCCCTGTAAGCGTTCCTCAAGCGCTTTAATCTGCCCGGTAATGGTTTGCGGTGTCAGATAAAGCGCCTCTGCTGCACCAACCACCGATCCTTCTTTATATACATGCCAAAAGTAGTAC